>NZ_JAYESI010000037.1:0-76867 GCF_041903675.1 Corallococcus sp. RDP092CA
GCGCGGCGACCTCCTCGGGCACTTCCAGCGTCACCTTCACCATGGCCGGGATTTCTCCCACGCCTTGGCCTGCTCCCGCCAACCCGCGCTTTAGCTCAGGCGATGCTCAGGATCAGATCCACACCCCCGTAGAAACAAGAGGGACCGAGTCATTCAAGAGCCCAGCAATCTCCACCGGATTGCCAGGCTTCTTCTTTAGGGGGACGATGCGCGGCGCCATCCCTCACGAAGAGAACAACACATGCTGAAGAACCTGCGAATGATTGTCGGCCTGGCTGGCGGTGTCGCGCTGCTCTGCACGGGCTGTGGTGTCGAAGCCCAGCAGGAGGTCTCCACGGACTCCGAACAGCAACCCCTCCCCGAACAACCCCGCTTCCACCAGGAGTCTGTCTACACGGTCTGCTGGAGCGAGCTTGGCATCTACAGCCAGCCCAGCACGTCCTCCTCGCTCGTGTTCGTGCTGAAGTACGGCAACCACTTCAACACCGACAGCTCGGTGTTCTCATCGAACGGCGAGAACTGGGTCCGAGGCCAGCTCTATTGCTCCCCGCCCTATACCTGCACTGGCGGCTACGGCTACGTCCGCTGGGGCGGCCTCTGCTAGTCATTGATTGAAGAGGGCGGGTGGCGAAGCGGTGGCGTCACCCTCCCCTCCGCTTCAGCGCGACGGCCCTCCCGGGCATAGACTCCGCGCCCATGCTCAAGCTCCACCAGTTCAACCCCTCCGGGAATTGCTACAAGGTCCGCCTGCTGCTGCATCAGCTCGCGATTCCGTTCGAGACGCGGGAGCTGGACCTCTCCGCGGGAGAGACGCGCACGCCGGAGTTCAAGGCGATGAACCCCATTGCCCGGATCCCCACCGTGGAGCTGGAGCCCGGTGTCTTCCTCGCCGAGTCCAACGCCATCCTCTGGTATTTCGCCGAGGGCACGCCGTTCATCCCCGCCGACCGGCTGGAGCGGGCGCGGATGCTCCAGTGGATGTTCTTCGAGCAGTACAGCCACGAGCCCTACATCGCCGTGGCTCGGGCGTGGCTCACCTTCTTCGGCGTCCCCTCCGGCAAGGAGAAGGAGCTGGAGGAGCGCATCCAGAAGGGCTACGCCGCGCTCGACGTCATGGAGGGCGAGCTGCGCAAGCGGCCCTTCTTCGCGGGCGAGAGCTACAGCCTCGCGGACATCGCGCTGTATGCGTACACGCACGTGGCGGAAGAAGGCCGGTTCGACCTGGGCCGCCATCCCGCCATCCGCGCCTGGTTCGAGCGGGTGCAGGCCCAGCCCCGCCACCTGCGCATCACCGACGTCCTCGACGCGCCGTCCACCCCTCGGCCGCTTTGACGGCGCAGCTGTAAATTTCGTATTCTTCTGGACAATCCCGGTTCGACCGAACCCGTCCCCATCCAGGGAGAAGTCCGATGTGGAAGTTCTTCCTCTTGATTGTCATGTCCTGGCTTTGGGGCCTTGGCGGCTCGACCGGCCTCGTGCTGCTGGTGATGTTCTTCCTCGGCAATGCCTATTCCATCCGCTACCGCGGCCATCACGGGAGGCTGACCCAGGAGGAGTCGCGGGCGCTGCGGCTCAGGACCGATGTCGACACCCATCACATGCGCGACCAGTGGGACGTCGTTCCCTGGTGGGGCACGTCCAAGCACGTCATCCGCAAGTGGACCTGGGACCGGATCGCGCTGGATACGCGGCTCCAGAAGGTCATGGAGAAGGCCTCCGGCTCCCTGACCCGCGCCGCGGAAGCACTCGCTGAGCTGAGCGACAAGGCGCTTCCGGGCAGTTCGATCAACCCCTACAGCGGGACGCTGGCGGTGATCGACCCCAACCACGCGAAGTCCCATACGCCCAAGACAGCCCTCGCGCTGCTGAACAAGGTCTCCGGGGGCTACAAGGGCTGGACCAACCAGGCCATCTGCACGCTGGGCGGCACCTTCATCATCTGCGCGGACGCGTACAAGGGCGAGGTCAAGGCCCGGCTGAAGCGGAAGGAGAAGCCGGAGCCGCGAATGAAGTCCGGCACGGTCGCCGAGACCTCCCGGCTCACGTGGAAGATGGGGCAGCTCTTCCTGAGCCCCGGCACCCCCGCCATCATGAACTTCCTGAAGGCCCTCTTCGCGCGGATCAACCCGTGGGACAGGCACGCGGTCATCCAGTACCAGGGGGACACGTACTACGCGCCGACGACGATGTTCGGCGCCTCCGCGACCATCATGAAGGTGATGAACCTGTGCGAAGCGCTCGACTTGAGCAGCGAGGACAAAGAGTTCGTCGGCTACTGCGTGGCCATGCACTGGCTGGACAAGTACCTGAACGACAGCTCCTGGTTCCTGGGAGGGGCGTTCACTCCGGATCGCCACTCCCTGATTGAAGCGCTCCAGGGAATGTATGCCCACATCGAGGACAACCCGACCAGGGCCGCCGAGGTGCTGGCCAGGATGTACGAGGAGGCCGACGAGGCGCGGAAGTAGCGCGCGCCACGGTCGTCGGACCCGGGGCGGCGCCTGATGTCTCCAGCCATCAGGCCCCCGACTCCAGTCACCAGGGCCGCCTCCAGCAGGGCCTCCCACTTCGACGTAACCCTTTGAAATCAGGGAAGGCTTGCGAGCCCCAGGGCCGCGAAACGGTGGGCACGCGGGGTGCAGTAGGGAGGGTCCGTCGCTGCACTCCACTTTCGAGGCCCTCCCATGAAGCTGCGCTCCTCTTCCTTCTCCAAGCCTTCCTTCTCGTCCGGCCCCAGCCTCGCCACCCCCCGCCCCCGCAGCAACAGCCTGCCGGCGAAGCCCGAGACCGCGAAGCCGAAGCCCGTGGCCACGCCCGAGCAGCTCCAGGCGGGCAAGAACAACCTCAAGCCCGCCGACTACGGCGTGGTGGACCCCAAGCTCCAGGGCATCCGGACGCGCCGTGACAGCGGCCAGTCCGGCGCGCAGTTCGCGGACTTCACGCAGGACGTGCGCAACTCCACCAACCGCCTGACGAGCCAGCCCGTCGGCAACCAGATGCTGACCGAGCTCAACGGCCGCACCCAGGCCGTGAACCCCGGCGCCACGGGCACGCAGCGCAACCCGCTGACGGCGATGGACATCTACTCGGGCCGCAACTCGGCGATGCCCAACTCGCATGTGCCCCGCAACGACGGCAGCCTGTCGTCCACCCGCCCGGCGTACCGCTACGACGGCCAGCCCGGCGCCGGCACGGCCAGCGACGTCAAGTACGACGAGACCGCCTCCGGCCCGCGCTTCAACAGCCTGGGCCACGAGTCGGTCCACGCCTGGCGCGCGTCCAATGGCCTCCAGGTGAGCCCCCTGGCCGCCAGCAAGCACAGCGACGCGGCGGTCTTCAACCAGTACCCGTCGCACTCGGCCAACATGAAGGAGACCGTCGACGACCGCCTCCGCCTCTCGGAGGAGTTCGAGACCATCGGCCTGCGCCCCACGCCGCACACGAAGAACAACTGGGCCCCGTCCGAGAACGCCATCCGCGCCGAGCACGGCCTGCCGTCCCGGCAGGACTACTCGGGCCTGAAGCCCGACGGGCAGAACAGCAACGACATCGCCTTCAAGAACTACGACGAGGGCACCGACGCCCGGAACTTCTTCCAGAAGCTGTCCGGCCAGCCGTCGCCCTTCCAGAAGATCGTCGGCGACCTGGAGAAGTGATGCACCGGTGCCGCCGCCCCAGGCGGACGGGATGACCGTCACCTGGGGCGGCAATGCGAGACGGGGTGAGCCCGCGCTCAGTAGTAACCCACCGAGATGACGTCGAAGATGATGATGGAGCCGTTGGGGCAGTAGTAGACGTAGGTGGTCCGCGTGTAGTGCCAGCGCGGCCCCGAGTACGGCACCATCATCGCGCTCACGGTCGTGCGCGGGAACGGCGGCTCCTTGGGCACCTCCAGGCTGAACGTCTGGATGCGCGCGGAGAGCTCACCGGCGACGTTGCCGTTCAGGTCGATGAGGCGCACGGTGCCACCGTATTCGCCCTCGTGGATGTCCTCGGCGGCGGCCTGGGTGTTCAGCCGGTAGTAGCCGGCCGGAATGCCCGAGCCCGGCGCATCCAGGTACATGAAGCCCATGTCCACACCCTTGATGAAGCCGCTCGCGGGCACGGACTCGAAGCCGGCGATGCTGCTCGCCACCGTCGTGATGTCCGCGTTCGACGCGAACACCGTCTCCTCGGGGTTGATGGGGTAGCCTGCGGCTGCGGCCACCTCCGCCAGCTCCGACTTGGGATCCTGGCAGGAGTTGGTCGCGGCTCGCGGCGCCTCCACACGAGGGAGATAGGACTGGAGGCGCGAGCCCTCCGCCCATGCCTGCCCAGAAGCGAGGAGGACCACTGCGAGGGTGGTGACTGCCTTCAACCACTGTCGTGTCATGGAATGCTCGGGGTTGGGGTGGAACGCCCCATCGCCCTGCACTGCCAATGCCATAGCCGCAAGCCTTGGATTTCAATTATATGCCGGAATGACTTTCACTGCGGCTGTGGCGGGGCATGCCACAACTCGCGGGCGCGCTGTGACAGCGGAGGTCACAGCGCCAGCCACACGGGCGCTCAGCCGAGCACGTCTGTCTTGCGCAAGACATTGGCAGCCGTGAGCAGGGCCTGCCAGAGCTGACAACAGCGCCTCACCGCGAGAGGGACTCCAGGGCGTGGATGGCCTCGAAGAGGACGGCGAGGAACTCGTGGTCCTCGCCGTCGCAGGCCTCCCGGTGCCTCTGGAGCAGCGGGAGCAGTGAGACATCCTCCAGCGCCTGGGCCGCCTCCACGTCCAGCGTGGAGACCTCCGGCCCCTCCAGCACACGCCGCAGGGGCTCCAACACGCGCGCGTCCTTGCGCAGGGCCAGCCCCAGGAGCGCTTCTCCGCGAATCTTCGGGTGGGACTCGGAGAGCCGGTCCACCAGCGCCTCCCGCAGCTCCGGCGTGTCCACCTCCCAGGCCTGGCTGCCGAGCGTGAACGTCGCCCACTCACGCACCAGCTCATCGGGGTCACGGGAGAGGTGGATCAACGCCTGGAGCGCCTGGGCATCCCGGTACCGCGACAACCCCATGACGACGCCGAAGCGGACATGGGCATCCGGATGGTCCTTCAGGGGCAGGAGCGCGGACACCGAGCGGGGATCTCCCAGATGCCCCAGCGCGGCGGCCATCGCCTCCAGCACTGCGACGTCCTGCTCCTTCGCGAGCGCCAACAGGAGAACGTCCGTGAAACGAGCAGCGCGCTCCGGGGTCCGGCTCCGGAACTCCAATTGGGACAGGACGTTCGCGCCGCGTCCCCGCTCCTTCGGCGAGGACGACTGGAGCCAGGCGGCGGCCCGCTGGAAGACGGCCTCGCCACCGCGGTGATGCAGCTGCCAGATGGCGCGCCACGCGCCCTCGTCCTCCTCGTCCCCCTGGAGCGTGCGGGCGAAGAGCTCGTCGGTGGAGAGGTCTGCCTCGGGCGGGAAGTCCATGCCGGGCAGCGTAGCGCCGGCCGCCCACCCCCGCACCGCGCCGCCCCCCGTCGTTCGTCCAGATCCCCCCACGAGCGGCGCGCCGCTGCACCGGCGCGCAGAACCGCAGCGTGGTGATTTGAACAGGGGGACGGTCAGCCTTCCTTCACGGCCTCCACCAGGGCGCCGAAGGGGAAGGCCGGCGCGCGTGCGGGCGCGGGTGGAAACGGCCAGCGCCCCCATGCGCTGCCGTGCCGCCCGGGGTCACTGGGGTTGGCCCTCCAGCCGCGCCCCTCCACGAGCGCCGCCGGGTGATCCGTGCCGAAGACCCATGGCGCGCCCAAGGCGTCCATGTACCGGAGCACCGGCGCCAGCATGGGAGCGGCGAGGAGCGTCCGCCCGACGACGTCATAGAGGAGCCTCGAACCGGGCGCGGACAGGGCATCCACGCGCGCGAAGAGGCCCTCGACGTGCTCCGGCGCCAGGTACTGCAAGAGCCCTTCGACGAGCCAGCAGGTGGGCACGTTCACATCATGTCCACCCGCCGCGAGCCCCCGCGACCAGTCCCCGGCCAGGTTCCCGGCGACCGGAATCCGCGCACAGCGGGGAGCCACGCCCTGGAGCAGTTGCTCCTTCCGAGCGATGACCTCCGGCTGGTCGACCTCGAAGAGCCGCACGCCTTCCGCCCAGGGAAGGCGATAGGCGCGCGCGTCCATCCCCGCGGCGAGGATGACGTACTGGCGCACGCCCTCGGCGGAGGCGCGCAGCAAGACCTCATCAAAGTAGCGCGTCCGGACCTCGATGATGGGGATGGAGGGCCCCACCGCGGCGCGATAGTCGGCCAGCGCGGCGCGGCCCGCGTCCCCGGAGAGGGTCGCGGCGTAGGGGTCCTCGAAGAGGCGATCCGGGCGGAGCGACTCCTCGGCGCGCATCGAGGCGACGAGGAGGCCAGTCGTTGCAACGGGGTTCATCATCATGAGCGCCAAGCTGCGCCCGCTGGCGGCTCCCGGTCTTGGATCTTTTTACCCGGCCAGGGGGAGGTGGTTCGGGCGCGCGAGTCCCCTCGCGAGGAACTCGCCCGGGCTCACCCCGGTGAAGTGCCGGAAGTCCCGGTTGAAGTGGGCCTGGTCGCAGTAGCCAAGCTCGAGCGCCAGCTCGGCGCCCCGGATGGGGGCACCCGGCTTGAGGCTCCGGAGCGCGGTCCGGAAGCGCCTCAACCGCCAGAACGCCTTTGGCCCCATCCCCACCTCTTCCCGGAACAGCGCGAGGAGGCGTTTCGGCGAGAGGCCCGTGCGCGCATTCACCTCGGTGACGCTTCGCAGTTGGAGATCCTCGAACGCCTCCAGGGCCAGGGTCAGGCGGGGATGGGCAGGGCGTGCATCCTTCGCACGCGTCAGGAGGAACGCCTCGATCAACCGGATGCGGGCATGCGCCTCCGTCGCTTCTTGGAGCTGCTCGCGAAGCCGTGCGGCGAAGCCGCCCCAGAGGGCGTCCAGGGGCACCAGCTTGCCCTCGAGGTCGCCAGCGGACACGCCCAGGAAGGGAACCGCCCTGCCGGGCTTGAACCGCACGCCCAGGGCCCTTCCGTGAGCGGGGAGCGCCATCGCGAAGGGGACGGACCGCGCGCCCGATACGAGCGCGCCGGGGAGCGGCGCCAGCGGGTCGCGCTCATCGGGCCCGTAGACGTCGAAGCGGTCCTCTCCCAGGTTGAACACGAGGCTCAGCACGCCCGTGGGCAGCACCCGCTCCCTGGAGGGCGACTCGCGGCGCTCCTCCGAAAGCCAGATGCAGGAGATGAAGTCACCCAGCGGAGGTCCCGGTCGGTGGAGCAAGATGTTCATGGCCCGTCGAAGCCTCCCGCGCGAGAGGATGCCACACGGCGCTCGATACCGGAGGTGGGTGAATGCCACGCAACACGCGCGAATACGGCCTCAATCACGCGGACCGCATCGCGGAGCTCCAACGGAAGTTCGGGCCCGGCCAGCTCGAAGAGGTGCTCGCGCGATTGCGCCAGGTCGTGAACCCCACCGAGCCGCTCCTGGGCGCCATCGTCTTCCTCTCCCGGCCGGGCCATCTCGAGGACATCGCCCAACTCGTCTCGCTCGCCAACCAGGACCCTTCCCGGGTCCTGAACGCAGCGACGGTCAAGGACGAACGCGGGTGACGGTCCGTGCACGCCGGGCGGGTTCGACTTTCAGGCCACGTGAACGCCCTGCCCCTGCCTGAAGCGTCCCACCTCAAACCCTTTCCATTCTTCTCCCCGCAACGGTTCATCTCCGCCCGGTGGCCCGAGCTGCCGTTCGCACCGCCGGTGCGAGTCCCGCCCCGGGGTGTTCTGGCCCCCGGTGCGCGGAGCCCGGGACTTCCACTAGGCTCCCGGCACCGGCTCTCGCCCGCCCCCTGCCTGGAGCTCCCCCCATGATGCTGTTCGCGCCGAAGGTGTTCCCCAAGCTGTCCACGCTGAGCCACGCGGGACGGTCGATGTACATCTGGGTCTATTACACGATCCCCCTCGCCTTCACGCTGCTGCTGGTGCCCGAGCTGTTCCTCAAGGTGATGGGCATCGCCCCCGGGGCGGCGGACGGGAACCTGTTCTTCATGCGGCTGGCCGGCGCGCTGCTGGTGTCCATGTCGTTCATGTCCCATCAGGCGGCCATCCTGGACATGCGCCAGTTCTTCGTCTGGGCGGTGATGGGGCGCACCTTCATCGTGCTGGTGCTCATCATCTGCACGGCCATGGGCCTGTGCGATCCCATCGTCACGTTCTTCGGCTGCATCGACTTCAGCGGCGCCATGTGGACGCTCATGGGCATCCGCCGCGACGAGGCCGAGGCGCGCGGACAGCAGGCCGCCATCGCCCAGCCCACGCCCTGATTCCTCGCGCCCTCCGTCCCCCTCGGATTCCCCATGACGACCGCGACGCCGCTGCCGGCCGCCCCTCCCCTTCCGGACTGGAAGCGGGCCTTCCGCAACATCTCCCGCCAGCACGCCTTCCAACCCCTCCGCGTGGAGGGACACCTCCCCGAGGGGCTCCGCGGCACGCTGTTCCGGCTGGGCGCGTGGACGTTCGACGTGCACGGCACGCCGCTCCAGCACTGGTTCGACGGTGACGGCGGCGTGATGGGCGTGCGCTTCGGGCCGGACGGCGTCCAGGGCGCGGCCCGGCTCGTGGACTCGCGCACCATGGTCACGGAGCGCAAGGCGGGCCGGCAGCTCTACGGCAGCTACGCCATGCCGGTGCCGCTGCGGAACAAGCTGCTCAACCCGCAGAAGAACAACGCGAACACGGCGCTCCTGCCGTGGAACGGGCGGCTGTACGCGCTGCACGAGCCGAACCTCCCCGTGGAGCTGTCCCTGGAGGACCTGTCCACGGTGGGCGAGACGAACCTCGACGGCGTCGTGCTGAAGTCGTTCTCCGCGCACCCGCGCCGGGTCGCCTCGCGCGGGACCACGTACAACTTCGGCCAGCACCACGGCCGGGTGAACACGCTGGAGCTGTACGCCCTGCCGGATGGCGGCAAGGCGCGACACATGGGCTCCGTGAAGCTGCCCGGCGCGACCATGGTCCACGACTACGTGGCCACGGACCGCTACCTCATCTTCTTCCTGCCGGGGATGCGCATCGACGTCTTGAAGATGCTGCTGCGCATCGGCGCGTTCGCGCACAACGTCTCCTTCCGCCCGAGCGACGCGGCGGAGGTGCTGGTGGTGCCCATCGACGACGTGGCGCACCCCATCCGCATCCCGGCGGACAACTTCTTCAACTGGCACTTCTCCAACGCCTACGAGGACGGCGACACGCTGGTGGTGGACTACGTCCGCTACCCGGACTTCGCCTCCAACCAGTGGCTCGGAGAGCTGGCGCACGGCATCCCGTCCACGGACGCCGACGGCATGCTCCACCGGGCCACGCTCGACCTGAAGGCGCGCACGTTCCGCAGCGAGCAGCTCATGGACCTGAGCTGTGAATTCCCCCGCGTCGCCCCCAGCGTGGCGTGCCGGCCGTACCAGACGGTCTACCTGGGCGCGCATGGCACCCAGGAGGCCCGGCGCGGCCTCTACGACGCACTGGTGCGCCTGGACGTGGGCACCGGCCGCGTGACGCGGGCCGCGCTCGACGCGGGTCAGTACCCCTCCGAGCCCGTCTTCGTGCCCCGCCCCGACTCGCACGCCGAGGACGACGGCTGGATCCTCACCCAGGTCTTCGACGCGAAGACGGACACCACCCACGTGGCCGTGCTGGACGCCGAACGGCTGGACGCGGGCCCCGTGGCGCGCTGCCACTTCGAGCACGCCCTGCCGCCCACGTTCCACGGCCAGTTCGTCCCCGCCTGAAGCGCGGCCACCGCGGGAATCCGAGGGTGCGCTCCGGCGCCGGGCGGACATGCCAACCGAGCTGCGCCGCGCTCCATGAGCCCCTCGCCCCTCCAGGCTGAAGCCGCCGCCCGTGATGGCTACGCACGACGTGTGGGCCTGTTCTCGGGGGTGATGCTTGTCATTGGCGGCATCATCGGCTCGGGCATGCTCCTCAACCCGGCCATCGTCGCGCAGCGCGTGCACACGCCGGTGCTCACCCTGGCGGTGTGGCTGCTCGGTGGAGTGATGGCGCTCATCGGTGCCTTCATCCACGGAGAGCTGGGGCAGCGCATCCCCAAGGCGGGCGGCAGCCATGTCTCCCTCTGGGAGGAGCGGGGCGAACCGAACCCGTGGCGTGTATGGGAAACCCCATGGAAACCCCGTAGCGCAAGGTGCAACACGGCCGGGCCGAAATCCTCCGCAATTACTGGAACATCATGAATTTCTAGTTTTGATTTGCGGTTGAATCGTGGACGATGTTAGTAAGCCATTGGCTTCGGCCAATCCCCGAACAATCCCAATCAGGAGAAGTCCATGACGAGGAACGTGAAGCGTTTCCTGGCTGCCTCCCTGTTGTCTCTCGCGCCGTCGGTTGCCTTCGCCGGACAGGTCGACCTGGGGTTCCCCGACTTCCTCAGCCCGCGCAACGAATATGTCAGCGTCCGTGAGGGTGCGTTCGAGATCGCCCAGGTGAAGGGCGGGGCGTCCGTGGGCCCGGCCGTGGAGAACCTGCTCGTCTCCAACCAGAGCGGCGTCAACATCTCCCTGGGGCTCCAGGTCCTGGCGGGCACGTTCAACGGCGTGTTCAACCCCTACCCCGTCCCCACCTCCAGCGTGGGCGGGTTCCAGGTCAGCGCCCCCACGCCGGCCCCGTCGTTCTCCCAGCAGTACTACTGGACGGTCGACCCGTCGAACCCGGCCGCAGCGAAGACGTGTGTCTGGCGCGTGGATGTGGCGGACTCCGCCGGGACCTGCACGGCGACGGTCTATTACGGCACCTACGGCGGCGCCATCTGCACTGTCGATGCGCTGAACTCGTTCATCGACCCCACCACCTGCCAGGCGCAGATCGTCACCATCATTCAGTGACCTGGGCCTCACACCGTCCGGGGCCCCCATGGGCCTCGGGCGGTGCTGTCGGGTAGACTCAAGGCGCCTGCCCTACCCGGCCGGTCCCGACAATACCTCTTAGGGGTGAGGGACATGATTTCAGCTCGGACCTATGGATGGGGGGCATCCACGCACGACCCGACAGAGGGTCGCCTGCCCACCAGACGCGGAGGTCCAGTCCGATGAACTTCAACACCCGTGAGCTCACGGTCCGCGACAACGTCATCAAGGCCCTCAACAGCTCGCTGTTCCTTCCCCAGGTCCTCGAAGCCACCCGGACGTCGATGCTCGAGTTCGTCCAGGCCGACGCCATGGCCCTGTGCCTCATGCACACGGAGCCGTTCGACTTCCGGTGGCTCGTCCCGGGTCCCCGCATCCCCATCCTCGATGGGTATGTGGAGCTGGTGAAGCATGACTTCCTCCGGGACCCCATCATGGCCCGGCCCAACGTGCCCATCCGCGATACGCAGCTGCTCTCGCGCGGCGAGTACGAACGCACCATCATCTATCAGCGCAGCCGGGAGCTGGACTCACCCCTGGAACACATCATGGCGGTCCTCCTCCCCATCCGCGCGGGCCTGGTCGGCGCGCTCGCGTTCTACCGGAACGAGCCGCGCCCCTTCTCCTCGCAGAACGCCAGTGCCGTCACCAGCCTCAACGAGCACCTGATGAACATGGTGCGCAACGTCAGCGACGCCCAGAACCTCATGACCGGTGCCAACCTCCTCGATGAACTCTACCGCCGCGACGACAGCGCCTTCCTCGTCGTGGAGCATCCCATCCGCGAGACCTTCCGCTCCAAGCACGCCGCCACCCTCCTGGCCCGGTGGTTCACCGCTTCGGACCTCGACTCCTCCGGAATCCCTCGCGTCTTCAAGGAGCGGCTGGACGCCCTGGTCGGTATGGATGCGGACGCGCGGCGCTGGAAGCTCGAGTGGGTCGTCAACCATTCCGAAGGCATCCGCAAGTGCCGGTTCATCGAGCTGCCCACCGCGGACGGCCCCCAGCGCTGGGCGCTCGTGCTGAATGAGATTCCCCATTCCATCCCGCTCCCCCTGGAGATGGCTGCCAAGCTCACGCGCCGCGAGGTCGACGTGGCAACGTTCATGCTGCGCAACTGGGACAACGATCAGATCGCCGGGGAGATTGGCCGCAAGGTCCTGACCGTGAAGACCCACGTGCGAAACATCTTCTTCAAGCTGAAGGTCGACGACCGGGCGGACTTCCTCTATCAGGCCGCCCGCCTCAACCGCCCCGTCTGAGAAGACAGGCGCGCCCCTTCGTCCGGAAGGGGCGGCCTTGATGCAGTGCATGGAAAGACGCCTCCCGGTCGGCCTGGGTTCGAACGGGAGGCTCTCCCAACCTGCGTGTGCTTGTCTCTACCTCGCCGGAGGGGGGCGGGAGACGCCGCCCTCACGGAAGATGCGCGGGAAGACGCTGCGGGCGACCCGGGCGGAGAAGAGGATCGCCTCCTGGTCCTCCGGGTCCGTCAGCTTGCTCAGGATCCGCTGCATCTCCGCCACGTGGTCCCCGTCCAGCGCGCCGTGGCTGCGCAGGAACGTCACCGACTTGTGGATGTTGGGGATGAGGGCCGCCGCCTTCAGGCGCTCGGCCCACACGCCCGCCCGCGTCTGGGACAGGTACTCCAGCGCGTACGCGGTCCCCAGCACCGCCGTCGGCACGCCGGAGAGCGACGTGAAGAAGTTCCACCCCGTATACGCCTCCACCGCGGGGCTCCGCTCCGCCGCCTCCACCAGCTCCGCCGGGACGCCCAGGTTCTTCAGGTCCGACAGCAACCACTTGTCGTGCCCGCGCTCCTCCTCCCCCTTCTGGACCAGCAGCTCCGCCAGCTCCGGGTGCCGCCCCAGGCGCCGCAGCCGGTAGCCCCCCTCGGCGAGGATCGGCGTGCTCCACCGCGCGTAGTGGTAGGTCTGGACGAGGTAGTGGATGTAGCCCTTCACGTCGAGGGTGCCGTCGAGGAGCCGGCGGCCGTCGGGCTGCGCATCCACCGCCGCCACCAGCGCGCGCGCCTCCACATCCAGTTCCGCCAGCCAGTTCTTCTCCGCCTGCTGCTCCGTCTGCGTCTGCATGGACGTCTCCTGTCCGGGGCCTTCTGGGGGCTCCCGGCTGCTGCGTGTTGAAGGTGAAGGGAAGGAAGAAGCCGCCTGGACCTCAGGCGGCGGAGCTCACGCCGTTCTCCAGCGCGTGGAAGCGCGCCAGGGAGTCCGTCGGGATTTCATCGAGCGCCATGACCAGCGGCAGCGTGAACCACCGGAAGTACGCGTCGTAGAGCGGCTCCGAGATGAAGCGCGCGCCCATCGTCGTGGCGAAGAGCGAGGGCGACCGGGGCAGCCGCAGCTCCTCCAACTGCCCCCGCGCCGCCTTCGCGCGCTCCTCGGGCGTGTAGAAGGGGTTGCGGGGCTGCACCGGGGCCTGCCACGGGTCGGGCACGTCCACGCGCCAGCGAGGGCTCAGCCAGCCGCGGTGGGCCGCCACCTGCCAGGAGAGGAGCGCGTCCTCGGGCGAGTCCGTCTCCAGGTTCGCGGACGCGATCCAGTGCGTCACCCCGTGCCGCCGGCTCACCGCGTACATGCCCGCCTGGAGGAACGCGACGGCGTCCGAGCGCCGCCACCGCGGCAGCACGCAGAAGCGCGAGGGCTCCGCGACCACCCTCCCCGGCTGGAGCAGCCCCGTGAGGTCCACGCGCTGCTCCATCTCCAGCCCCACCTTCACGCCCAGGTTCGCCGCCACCTCCGCGTTGGGCAGCGCCACCCGCATCGTCGCCACCGCCTCGGAGCCGGCATACACGAGCACGTGCACGGTGGTGTCGAGCGTGTCGATGGAGGTCAGCTCCCGCCGCGCCACCGCCGACTGCGCGGACAGCAATCCCATCTCTCCGCCAAACACAGCCCAGCGGATGCGGGCTGCGTCGTCGAACTCCCGCTGGGTGGTGGCGACCCGCCAGCGCCAGTGCCTGCACGTCATGGGTTCTCTCCCGGATGCGAAGTGGGGCCGGCGTCTCGCCTGCCGCACTCCTTATTTCGTCGCGGGAGCCCCGAGTTCGAGCGCGGGACCTACTTCGCGGGACGGGAGAACCTCCGCGCGAGCCACCCGTCGCGCGCCGCGATGCAGGCACGCGCCAGGTCTGACTCGGGCGCGATGTCATGGAAACCAACCGGCGCCCGGAAGGAAGACAGCGGCCGCGCGAGCCACTCCTCGCGCGGCCGGGCCGTCCTCGGGGCGCGCCTGCTACGGCATGGGGCGTGAACCGGACGACGGCGCCTCCGGCACCGCGGGCCAGCCGTTGGGCCAGGTGATGGCATCCACGAGCATCACCCGGGCCGTGTGGGCGCTGTTCCACGCGTGGTAGACCATGACGGTGCCGCCGCCGGGGCCGGTGACCACCGAGTTGTGGCCAGGCCCCACCCAGCCGCCGCCCGTCTTGAGGATGGGGTTGCCCAGCTTCGTATAGGGCCCCAGCGGGCTCGTGGCACGGGCAACACCCACGGCGTAGGTGCTGTTGGCGTACGAGTTGCCGCTGTAGAAGAGGTAGTAGTAGCCGCCCCGCGCGACGACCCACGGCGCCTCGACGACGCCGCCCTCCCAGCCCAGCGTATTGCTCATCAGCGTGCGGCGCGTGCCGGTGAGCGACAGCCCGTCCGCCGCCAGCGCCTGGCCGTAGATCGGCGTGGGCTGGCCCACCGCGTTTCCGTCCGCCTTCCACACGAGGTACGGCGCCCCCGCGGTGTCATGGAAGAACGTGGCGTCGATCATCCCCATGCCCGCGTCATGCACCAGGGGATGGCCCAGGTCCGTGAAGGGCCCGAGCGCGCTGGTGGCCGTCGCCGCGCCGATGGACAGCTTCCCGTCCTGGTGGCGCGCGGTGAAGTACGCGATGTAGCGACCGCCCACCTTGTGGATCTCCGGCGCCCAGAAGTCGCCCGTGGCCCACGTGGGACGGCGCGCGGAGGGGAAGATGTTGCCCGCGGCGGTCCAGGTGACCAGGTCCTTCGACGTGCGCAGCGGGAACGCGTTGGCCGCGCCCCCGGACGTGCAGGCCGCGACGTACTGCGTGCCGTCGTGGATGACGCCCGGGTCCGCGCAGTCCACCGGCACCACGGGGTTCTGGTAGAGCCCGCCACAGCCCGTGTAGCGCAGCGAGATGCCGCACGCGTTGGCGCCGCTGAAGTACGGCGCCCACTCGTTGGACAGCACCGTGTACGAATTGGGGGACGCGTTCGTGCAGCCCCGGTCCCACGTCACGCGGCCGCCCACGTCGTCGTACTGGGCCGCGTGCCCCGAGGGATGCAGCCACGCCGCGCTGTAGGTGAGGCGCGTCGCGCAGGCCGTGGCGCCCGAACAGTCCGTGTCGAGCGCCATCACACAGGCGTCATGCCCGGTGAAGTACGGCTTCCAGCCGTTCGACAGCACGGAGTAGGAGTTCGAGCCTTCGTTGACGCAGGTGCCGTCCCAGGTCACCAGGCCGCTCGCGATGTCGAACTGCGCCGGGTGCCCGGGGTGGATCCACCGGTCGCCGTAGGTGATGCGCGTGCTGCACGCGAGCGCACCGCTGGACGTGCCCACCGGGGCCTCGTCCACGACGGAGCCGTCGGAGCGCTCCTCACCACAACCCGCCGCGAGCGCGGAGAGCGCCCCGGCGAGGGCGACAGCGGACCACAACGAGGGGTTCTGCATCGATGGACCTCCAGGCAGGAGAAGACAAGGAAGTCATATCTAGCAGCTTTTACTCGTTGGCGAGTCTCCGCCTCCCAGGCGTGGACCGGGCCCTGAACACCCGGAACGTTCAGCCCAGCGCTCCTGCTCGTGGGACTCCAGCGGCGCGGCCGGGACCTCGGGCGAAGTCAGGCCGGCATCTCGTCGGTCCGCTCCGCGTCGAGCGGCGCGGCCCCCTGAAGCCTGTCGGGCGCTCCTGGACGCCCGCTAGGGTCCAGCCGCTGAACCCTCGTCGCGGAAGTGCGGCTCCGCGATGGACGCTCCCCAGCAGCAGGGGTCCTCTCCCTCCTCGCCAGTGGGCAACGTGGTGTGGAGCGGTGCGTCCGCCTTCACGTCCGCGAAGTAGAAGAGGTTGCGTGGAAGGACGACGAGGGCGCGATCCGCCTTCCGCGAGCGCAGGGTGAGCTGCCCCAGCGCCGGGTCGGCCGCGTCCGCGGGCCCCTTCGGGAAGAAGGTCTCCCGCTTCGGCGGAGCCTGCGGCCCCACGTGGTTGCAGCCGCCATCCTCCGTGGAGACATCCACCTGCCGCACTCGGCAGCCGGGGCCTTCAGCGAAGTGGAACACCGCCCGCACCTTCGTGAAGTAGCAGTCGGGGGTGCCGCAGTCCTCGCTGTGGACGTCCGCCACCGCCGTCAGGCGCACCTTGTTTCCAGGCAGGGTCTCCACCATGCCGCTGCGCGCGTAGCGCTGGAACAAGGGAGCCTGGGCGCAGCTTGCGGGCTTCGCCTCCGCTGCCCGGGGGGCGGTGCCAGACAGGGACAGCAGGAGCGCGAAGAGGGCCGGAGCATGCTTCAGGGACATGGCTGGGTTCATATCAGGCCCCGGCCTCCAGACCCGCGCCGGCTCAGGGCTTGAGGCCGGCGACGCTGTAGTTCACCGGCAGCCACGTGAAGGCCTTGCCCTCTCATGACGCCCGGCCCCGGACCGCCGAGGGCTGAGCGCCAGCCCGAAGACAGGCAACGGCCGCGCGTCCCTTCAGTCGCGGACCACCGCCACGTCATCCAGTTGCAGCCAGGTGTCGCCCGTGTTCGCCCAGGTTCCGGCGTACACCTCCACGCTGTGGTTGGCGCCGGAGTTGAACGTGATGGACTGGAGCGTGTAGCTGCCCAGCGGCTGCGTCAGGTGCACCTCGTTGAGGATGGGGCCTCCGTTGAGCACGCGCGCGCCGAAGTAGCCGTCGTCCTGGTTGGAGGACGTCTTCACCCAGCCGGTCAGCGTGTAGACGGTGTTCGGCGTCACCGCGACCTCCTGCTTGAGCGCGTTCCAGCCGGTGTTGTTGCGCACGAAGCCGTTGTTGGCGCCCGTGCGCGCGAAGCCCAGCCCCCGGTCCACGCCGCCGTTGCCCTGCACGTACCAGGGCGAGGTGGCCGTGGAGGACGGCTGCTGTTCGAAGCCGCCCTGCGCCACCAGGTTCGAGCCCCGGGTGAGGCTCACGTCATCCAGCTGCGCCCAGGTGTCGCCCGCGTCCGCCCACACGCCGCCGTAGACCTCCACGATGGAGTTGGCGCCGGAGTTGAAGGTGACGGTGCGCTCCGCCCAGGACGGCAGCGAGCCGTACTGCGTCTCCCCCAGGATGGGGCCGTTGCCCGCGGCGCGCGCGCCGAAGAAGCCCCGGGTGGTGTTGGACGAGGAGCGCAGCCAGCCCTTGAGCGTGTAGTCCGTGTACGGCTGCACCACGACGCGCTGCTTGAGCGCGTTCCAGCCGCTGGACGCGCGCACGTAGCCGTTGTCCTGGCCGGAGTGCGCGTGGCCCAGCGCCCGGTCGATGCCGCCCGCGCCCGCCAGGTACCAGGGCGCCATCGTGGGCGTCGCGGCTTGGGTCTCGAAGCCCGGCTCGGAGAGCAGGTTGTTGCCGTCCGCGTCGGCCGTGAGCGTCGCGCGCACCAGGAACGTGTTGTAGGGCGTCCACTGCGAGGTGATGAAGTACAGCTCGCTGGCGGTGTTGCCCCACGGGTGGATGAAGCCGTTGTAGAGCCCGGGGAAGGCGGCTCCGGTGGCCAGCAGCTTCTCCCCGCTCCAGGGACCCGTGGGCGTGGCCGCGTCGCGCAGCACCACGGCCTGACGGTGCTCGTTGAGGTACGTCATCAGGAAGCGGCCCAGCCCGGCGTTGTAGGCGACGGACAGCTCCCCCGCGACGCCGATGACCACCGGCCGCGCCGCCGCCTGGGACGCGGACCAGCCGTTGCCGTCCCAGTAGCGATACGCGTTGATGTCCAGCAGCGCGCCCTCCGGCACTCGCGCCAGGTGCACGTTGCCGAAGCGGCCGTTGGGCGTGGCATACAGGTAGACGAAGCCGCCGTTCTTCACGAAGGCGCCCATCTGGAAGGGGTTCGTGAAGGACGCGGTGTTCGCCCAGCGCGCCGTGGGGTGCTTCACCCAGCGCTGCCCGTTGTCATCCGAGTACGCGATGCCCGCGTAGTTCGTCTGCCACTGCCCCGGGTCGCCCCAGTGCTTCACGGACATGTAGTGGATGAAGTGGCGCGACCCCACGGTGACGCCCGCGGTGGGGATGACGGTGATCTCGTCGTTGTCCACCTTCCGGGACGCCAGCACCTCCTTCGCGTGGCGGGTGCCGTCCTGCACCATGGTGGTGAAGGACAGGCCGTTGGACAGCGTGGTGTCCGCCGAGCGCGCCAGCACGTTGCTGCGCCAGCCCCCGCCGCACCCGCCGTTGCCACACCAGCCCGCGCCGAAGGTGTCTCCGAAGAGGACGAACACCTCACCGCCCCCCTTGTCCCAGACGATGCCCAGGTCCGTGCCGTACACCTCGTAGTTCGTGTGCGTCTGATTGGGATTGGGCAGCGCCTCCCCCGCTGGCGTGGCGCCCGTCACCCGCGCCACCTTCGTCACGTTCGTGGGCGTCACCGCCCCGGCCGTGCCCGCGCCGCCCAGCAGACACACTGCCTGCAACGCCACCACCCGCTTCCACGTCGCGCTCCGCATCCTCTGGACTCCTTCCGGCAAGAAGGTTGTATTCACTGCAAAAACCAAAAATCCTGAAAGTATCCCGACGGGTGTGGAAGACTCCAGTGGACGGTGGAGCAGCGCGGGGTCCCCGCCGGTGTAGCCTGGGCCTCTGGAGGAGGATGGGATGCTCGCCTGCGTGGACGTGGACTACCGCCCGGATGTCACCGTGGCCGCGTGCGTCCTCTTCCGCGCCTGGACGGACGCCAGGGAGGCCGGGCACTTGGTGGAGCGCGGCCCCATCGCGGCCCCGTATGAGCCCGGCCAGTTCTACCGCCGCGAGCTGCCGCACCTGCTGCGGGTGCTCGCCGGCGTGCAGGAGCCGCTGGAGGCCATCGTCGTGGACGGCTACGTGTGGCTCGGGGAGGGCGTGCCGGGCCTGGGGGCCCACCTGTACGAAGCGCTCTGCCGCGCGGTGCCCGTCATCGGCGTGGCCAAGACGCCCTATGTCACCACCGGCCCGGCGCTCCCCATCGTGCGCGGCGGGAGCCTGAGGCCCCTGCTCGTCACCGCCGTCGGCATGGAGACCGCGACCGCCGCGGAGCACATCCGGCGGATGCACGGCGCTTCGCGCATGCCCACGCTGCTGAAGCAGGTGGACCGGCTGTGCCGTGAGCCCTGAGGCGGCGGCCACCACCGCGCCCCGTCCCCCGACCCGAGGACGGGGCGCCCGCCGCCCACACGGTTGGCCGCCGACTCCTGCGGGGCGTGCTCGGACAGCATCCGCACTTTGAGCGCGCCGTTGGCGAAGAGCTGGCTGTTCTGCCCCACGCGCTGCTGCTCCAGCCGCCGCTGGAGGTTGACGTCGTAGCGGCCCAGCTTCATCAGCCCATCGTTGAACCAGCCATCCCCCGCCCCCGTGCCGTCCACGCACTCCGCGTACACCCTGGGCGCGGGCCAGCTGACGGCGTCGAGCAACACGACGAACTCGCGGATGTCATCGTCCGTCCACTCCATGCCCGCGTCCTGGGCCTCCAGTTAGCCGCTTTTCAACTCGCTCCGCGCTTAAAGACAGCCCAGCTCCATGGCGCGGAGCACGGCGCGGGTGCGATCCCTCACGCCCAGCTTGGAGAGGATGCTGGAGGTCTGGTTCTTCACCGTCCCCTCCGCCGTCCCCAGCGCGTCGGCGATCTCCCGGTTGCTCATCCCCCGCGCGATGAGGCGCAGCACCTCCACCTCGCGGCGGGTGAGCCCCTCCGGCAGGTCCGCGTGAGGGAAGTCGCGAGGCACCTCCGCCATGCCGCGCGCCACGCGCTCCGCGACGCCGGGAGGCAGCAGCGTCTGCCCGGAGGCGACGCACCGGATGGCCTCCGCCAGCTCCTCCAGGGACACGTCCTTGAGGAGGAAGCCCTGCACGCCCGTGCGCAGGGCCTCGATGAGGGCGGCGTCCTCGTCGAAGGTGGTGAGCAGCACCACGCGCCGGTCCGCGTCCGTGCGGCGCAGCACGCGCAGGGCCTCCAGCCCCGTCATGCGCGGCATGCGCACGTCCATGAGCACCACGTCCGGGTCCAGCTCCGCGACCTTGCGCAGCGCCTCCTCGCCGTCCGAGGCCTCGCCCACCACCCTCAGGTCGGGCGTGAGCTCCAGCAGGCTGCGCAGGCCCTGGCGCACCAGGGCGTGATCATCCGCGAGCACCAGGCGGATCGGGTTCAAGTTCCCCCTCCATGCTCCGGCGTGGCCGGCAGCCAGGCCTCCAGCTCCATCCCCTGCCCCGCCGCCGCGCGCCACTCCACGCGCCCGCCCAGCCGGGTGAAGCGCTCGCGCATGCCGGTGAGCCCCGCGCCGGGCGTCACCCGCGCCGCGCCGCCGCCATCGTCGCGCGCGTGCACCCGCACGCCGCCGTCTTCCGTGGGCGCGATGGCGATCCACAGGTTGCGGGCCCCGGCGTGCCGCAGCGTATTGGTGAGGACCTCCTGCACGCAGCGGAACAGCGAGTGCGCCGCCTCGGAGGACTCCAGCGCCAGCGCCTCCGGGACGTCCAGGTGGACGTCGAGCCCCGGGGCCCCCTCCGCGAGCGCGCGCAGCGACGGCAGGAGCGGCACGGGGGCTTCGCGCAGCTCCGTCACCGTGCGCCGCACCTCGGACAGGAGCGTGCGGGCGGCCTCGCGGGCCCGGCGCAGGTGTTCAGCGGCGGCCGGGTCCTTCGCGGTGTGCGTGGCGGCCTCCAGGTTGAGGCTGAGCGCGGTGAGGTGGTGGCCCACGGAGTCGTGCAGCTCTCGGGCGATGCGCAGCCGCTCGCCCTCACGCTCGCGGTTGGCGAGCAGGACCTGGGTGGCCTGGAGCTCCGCGTGGACGCGGGCCAGCTCGCGGCGAGCCTCTGCTTCGCGGACCATCACCAGCGCGGTGCCGAACGTGAAGCCCTGGAAGCCGGTGTAGATGAGCGTCTGCGCCAGGGCGTGAAGGAGCGGGCGCTGGGCGGCGAACACGGCGAGCAGCCCCACCACCTGGGCCCCCATCCACGCCAGCGCCCGGCGCTGGGGAAGGATCTCGGGAACCTGCCCGGCGGTGATGGCGAGCAGCGCGGCCTCCAGCCCGCTGTCCCCCGCCGCGGTGCAGACGAGCGCCGCGAGCGTCTGCGCGGCGAGCAGCGGCAGCGCTCCCCTGCCCTGCACCCGCGTCTGGAGCCAGAAGGCCGCACCGAAGGCGAGGAGCGCGGCGCACCAGAGCAGCGTGTCCGGCGCCCACCACGGCGCGGGCTCGCGCGCGAGGTCCTCGGCGTGCGCGAAGCCGACCACGGCCCAGGTCAGCATCCCGGCGACGAACAGCAGCTGGTGGGTGGTGGCGGGCTTCGTCACGGCGGACCGCGCGGACATGACGGAAACCCTAGGCCACCCGGGGCACCGGGGCCATGTGCCGGAAGTCACATGCGGCCCGTGTGACTTCCGCCAGATGGAGGCCGCCGCGCCGGCGCGTACCTTGGCCTCCGGACTCGCAGCACGTCGGAGGCACCCGTGTCGCTCTATCTGCTCGCCCACTGGCTCCACATCGCCTCGGGGGTCGTCGCGTTCGTCACGCTCTGGCTGCCCCTGGTGGCGCGCAAGGGAGGCCCCCTGCACCGGCGCGTGGGCTGGACCTACGTGGGCGCGATGATCTCCGCCGCGATCTCCGCGCTAGCCATCTCGGGATGGCGCTTCCTCCTGGCACCGGGGGCGCGGCCCATGGACCTCTTCTTCATCTACATCGCGGTGCTCAGCGCGGCCTCCGCGTCCATGGGGGTGCGCGTGCTGCGGACGAAGACCCGCACCGGGGCGAGCACGCACCCGCTGGACCTGGGCCTGTCCGCGCTGCTGCTGTGCCTGGGGCTCTTCACCCTGGCGTACGGGCTGCGGATGAACGTGCCGCTGCTGTGGGGCTTCGCGCCGGTGGGCCTCCTCTCCGGGACGACCGGGCTGTGGTACTGGCTGCGCCCGCCCCGGGAGCGGATGCACTGGTGGTTCCAGCACATGGGCGCCATGGTGGCCTCGGGCATCGGCACCATCACCGCCGCCCTGGTGGTGAACGCCAAGCACCTCGGCATCGAAGGCCTTCAGCTCGCGCTCTTCCTGGGACCCACGGTGGTGGGGGTGGTGGGGCTGAAGCTCTGGACGCGCGCCTACCGCCAGCGCTTCGCGCGGAAGGCCCCGGCGGGAACGGGCCAGGGGCTCCCGGGGGAGATTCAGCCCGCGCGCGCGCGGTGAACCGCCCTGCAAGCCACGGGAATGTGGCTGCTCCTGACCTGGGGATCCGTGAAGCCTGGGTCAGGGGGACAGGCCTCCCATGATGAAACGGGCCTCCCCCTATGCGACCTGGGCGATGAGCTTCGACCAGCGCTGGCGCATGGCCTCGCGGACCTCATATGCGTCGATGGTCCGCGGGACTCGGGTCTTCGTCGTCGCCATGGCCGCTCCTGTCTGGGTTCGCGCACGCATGGCATCATCGAAGGCCGCAAACCCCAAGCGGAAGAGGTCTCGTGAGCGTCGCCACCGTTGAAGAGGGCCCATTGCGGGGTCCCAGCTTCTTCTTCAGCCGGAGCGCGCTCCGCTCACTCGCGCTGGCGCACCGTGACGCCTACGGAGCCGCGCGGCCGCATCCGCACGTCGTCATCGACGGGTTCCTGGGAGAGCGGTTGGCGAGCGCACTGGCCGGGGTCTTTCCAGGCGCGACCGAGGCCCCGTGGATGCGCCGCGACCATCCGGAGCAGGCGGCGCGCCTGGGACAGCTTCAGCGCAAGGGCTTCGAGGGCGTGCCCGGGGCGCTGCGGCACCTGCTCGCGGAGCTCTCCGGCATGGCGTTCCTCGACTTCCTGGAGACGCTCACCGGCGTGAAGGGACTCATCGCGGATCCGCACTTCCGGGGCGCGGGGCTGCACCTCACGCTGCCCGGTGGCCACCTGGCGCTCCACGCGGACTTCAACCGCGACCGCACCCGCGCCCTCTCGCGCCGGCTCACCGTCCTGTACTACCTGAACCCAGGCTGGGCGCCCGAGTGGGGCGGGGACCTGGAGCTATGGAGCGCCGACCTCTCCCGGTGCGAGGCGCGCATCGCTCCGGTCCTGGACCGCCTGGTCGTGATGGCGCACGGCGACACCCACTGGCACGGCCACCCCACCGCGCTGGCGTGTCCCGAGGGACGAGGCCGGGCCACGGTGGCGGCCTACTTCTACACGGCGGAGGAGTCCCCGGACGCGCCGGAAGCCCACAGCGCCCTCTGGGCTCCGACGCGGTCCTGAAACCCCTGTCACTCAATCGTGGAGTTCGTCACCCGGATGGGCGTGTCCGCGTGGTTCGAGATCTGCGGATAGGTCTCGTACCAGGAGCCCCCCTTGTTGTTCTGGATGACCGAGCGGTCGATGCGGATGTCGCCCGAGTGGTCATTGCTCACGAAGAAGATGGCGCTGCCGTGGGCATTGACCTCGTTGTGCTCGATGCGCGTGCCGCAGAGGGACAGCGTCATCGTGTTGCCATCGTTGTAGATGGCCCCGCCGCTGCCGCCGCCGGGCGTGCCCGGCTGGGCGGGGTTGGCGCCGTTGCCGATGGCCCGGTTGTACGAGAAGAGGCTGTTGATGATGGTCCACGACACGCCGATGCTGCTGATGCCGCCGCCGTTGGAGCAGACCCCGCCGTAACCCTCCTTGCCGCCGAAGGTCGTGTTCACCACGTAGACAGGCTGGTCGTCGTACTGGTCGAACACCCGCAGCGCCCCCCCGCCGACGTCGGGTCCGGCGTCCGCGCACACGTTGTTGAAGAAGCGCGAGTTGATGACCTTCACCCGCCCGCCGCGCACCCAGACCGCCCCGCCGCCGTCGTACTCCGTCTCGCTCTTGGAGCTGGCGTCCACGAAGGTGAGGTTCTGGAGCGTCAGCCGGGGGTGGTCCTGGTCCTGGCAGTGGGAGGTCGTCCACACCTGCGCCTGATCACAGGTGTTCATGTAGAGGATGCGGTGCCTGCCCGCCCCGCTGAGCGTCACCAGCCCCTTGCCGTCGATGACGATCTCCGGCCCCTTGTCATTGAAGATCTTCGCCGTCCTGTCGAGCGTGAGGGTCACCGGCTCCGGCCCGCAGTCGAAGGTGATCACCCCACCCTTCGCCACGGCGCTGACGAAGGCGTCCGACGTGCAGCTGGCCGGCGTCCCCGTCCCCACGACGGTGGTGGGCTTGGAGACGTCCGCGAGCCCCGCCTCGGCGGGCACGCCGCAGGTCGCCTCGGCGTTCGGGTTGCCAGCCGGGGGCCCGTCCTTCGGGTTGGTCAGCGGGTTGGGGACGTCCACGTCGTCGCTCGAGCAGCCCGCGGCGCACACCAGCGCCACCCCCGCGGCGAGCGAGAGCCACGTGGACACAGGGAACCGGCGAAGTCTCTTCGGGTACATGCAGCCTCCAGGAAGACGGCAGTCTAGGGCGGCGGGTACACCCCCGGATGAACAAGAGTGAGCCGCGGCCTCACAGCGCGCACCGCTTGCGGCTGTCGGAGATTGGGGGCACGAGACGCGCCCGTGATCGTCCGCCCCCGCCCTGGCTTCCTCAAACGCCTGTTCGTCGTGCGCGGCACCATCCTGCCGCGCGTCCTGCCCCACGTGTTGGGGGTCGCGGCGCTCGCGACGCTGGTCGTCCTGACGCTCAAGTACACGGCGACGGTCGCGTACCGAGAGCCCGGAAGGAGCCGGGGCCTGACGACGACCCCGGCCCACCCCGCTCACCAGCAGGCGAACTGGAGGTTGTCGTACCGGACGGACGCGGTGGTGAAGACCAGGGTGCGCAGGTCGCCCTGGGCGAAGCCGCTCTCACCGCAGGCGCAGGTCGCCCCGGTTCCGGTGCACGACGTCCAGTTGGTGGTGTCCCCGCTCGAGTCCTTGCGGTACTCGGCGTTGAAGACGGCCTTGTTCTTGTTGGTGAACGCCGCCTTGTAGACGCCGCACTCGCTGTACTTCTGGCACTCCTCGTTGATGGCGAAGTCGAAGGAGTCCGCGAGCGCCGGGACCTGATCCACGTCGTTCTTGAGCGCGATGCCCAGACACAGCGAGTGGGCGGTGGTGGCCAGCCAGCGGTTGTAGTCCAGCTGGTTCGCCGCCGTGAGGCCCCAGCAGGCCTGGTCGGTGCAACTGATTTCATCGTCGTGTGAGTAGCCGTCGACGTTGTCCGGCTCCACCGCGTCGCAGCCCTTGTTCTTCGCCAGTTGCAGGCGCGACGTCATCACCGTCCGCACCGCCGGCTTGCGGTGGTCCAGCCACCACTCACAGCCACCGCCGCTCGTGCACCAGTCGCCCAGGATGTGGATGGACTGCGCGCAGTTCTCCCCGGGGCTGCACCAGGTGTCTTGTGGGAACTGGTTCGCGTCGTCCCGCCAGTCCTCGTAGGTGCCCGCGCTGAAGTAGCAGACCACCTTCTTGCCGGCGGTCTTGTACTCCTGGATCTTCGCGCTCGTCGTATTGAAGAGGTCCACGACGTAGACCTGCGCGTCGAGGTTCGTGGGAATGGACGCGTGCTCCAGGTCCCACATCCAGGTGGTGCCCCTGGGGAAGGTCGCCACCGTGCAGGCGGAAGCCTCGCCACAGACATTCGCGGTGCCGCCACCGCCGCACGTCGCCGGGCCCTGACAGGTGCCGCATGTGGAGGCCGTGCGCGCCTGGCCGCAGTTGTCGGTGCCGCTCACCTGCCCACAGTCCTTGCCCAACCGCGCACAGAAGGCCGCATCCGTCTCCGGCGTGCACGACGTGGCGATGTCCCATGACACCTGGAGGCGCAGGCTGTCGAGCTGCGCCGAGTCCGAGCCCGCCCCCTGGATGATGCGCGCGCGGATGTCGCCGGTGCTCGACACGAAGTTCGAGGCCACCTCGGGGCTCGGGAGGTCGAGCGTCAGGACCGGGGTCCACACCCAGTCGCCGCGCCCCTGCGAGCTGGCGATGGTCACCCAGCTGGCAGTCGAGAACCGGTAGAGCTGCCACTGGTAGTAGGACGCGGCGACCCCGGGCCCCTGGTACTTCGTCAGCAGCTGGAGCTGGGTGACCTGCGCCGGGGTGGGCGCGGCCTGGGTAAGGCTGGAGAGCTTGAAGGTCAGGTAGCCCGTGTAGCTGGGGCTGAACTCGATGTACTGCGCATAGCAGTCCGCGTACGCGCCGACCGTGCAGTTCGCGCTGTTCGTCTTGAGCACGCCCATGCCGCCGCTCTTGCCAGACGCGTCCGTGTTCGCCTGCGTGCTCGCGGAGGCGAAGTCGATGACCTCCGAGCCCGGCAGGGCTTGCTGTTGGGCCTCCGGCTCCGGCGCGTCCTCCGCCTCCATGGACATGCAGCCGGGGAGCAGCAAGGACAGACAGGAGAGCAGCCAGACACTCCATTTCGACATCACGCCTCCAGGGTTGGTGCCCGGCTATCACAAAAGCCCCTCCCATCACTTAGCCATTGCGCCAAGTGTCAAGAGCCGTTGCACGGACTACAGCGCCCACGTGATGCACGAGAACCGCGCGGACCGGAACACGCTCCACGACCTGGGCTTCCACGAAGGCTGGGGCACCGTCACGGCGCAGCTCGCCGCCATCGCCCAACGGCGCGCGTGAGCGGGACGGTGGCGGTCAGCGCCATCGCCTGCCGCCCCTCCGGCCTCCAGGTCTGGGGACGCCGCGCTCCTGGGGCCGGCGCTCGCGCGTGGCCTCGGCGATCTCGTCGGGCATCCATGGCTGGTCGAGCAGGTCCTGGAGCTCCAGGAGCGAGCGGGCCTGGAGCACGCCCCGCCTGCCCCGGGCCACGCTGAAGCGCAGGGGACGGTCCAGCGATGGCAGCTCCTCCTCCACCAGCGTGCGAGCCAGCTTCTCCGGGAGGTGCAGCCGCACCACGCCCCGTGGGGCGCCGTCCGCCAGCTCCTCCACGTCGTATTCGAGCGGCACCGGCTGCTCGCGGACCGCCACCGTGTCCGGGAGCGCCAGGAGGGCCTGACGCGTCGCGGGCGGCACGAGCGCGTCCAGGTCGAGCCGCAGCGGGCGCGCCCGGAAGTCATCGAGCGTGTCCACGCCGTCGAGCTGCGCCTCATAGAGCGCGGTGAGCTCCTGGAAGCCGAGTGGCGCGGTGGTCCCTCCCGAGCGCCGCCACAGCTCGCGCACCTCGGCGATGGCGACCCGGTGACGGTCCACCGCGGGATGCGGCGCGTCGCCCCGCGCCAGCGCCTCGGCGAGCGCGTGCCGGGCCGCCTTGGCGAGCTCCGGGCCCCAGGCGCGCAGCACCTCCACTTCCCGCTCCAGCTCGAAGCCGAAGAAGTCCAGCCGCTTTTCGAGCACGACCGAGCGGAAGCGCGCGTCGTAGGCCGGCGCCACCGCCTGACGGTGGGCATGGCGGCGCAGCAGCGCCTGGGGCAGCTGGGTGCCTTCGATGGCGGCCTGCGAATCACCGTTGCGGTCGGCGAAGTAGCGCAGCGTGCCCACCACCGCGCCCAGGTTGCCGCACACGCTCGTCTTCGACACGCGCGCGGTCTCGCCCCAGGCCGTGCGCTCGTCGATGACCAGGTCGAAGGGCATGAAGCGCGCGAGCAGGTCGCAGAAGCGCTCGTAGACGCGGGGGCTCGCGAAGGGCATGCGCGCGGGCAGCGCCAGTCCCACGCTCCGGTACACGCTCGCCATCGCGAGCGCCGCGTCCTCCAGGGCCTTCACCAGCACGCCGCGCCCCTCCGCCCAGGCCGCGAGCTTCTCCGGGTCGAAGACGTGGCGCGGCAGCCCCTGCACCTCCCCCACCGTGCCCGCTTCACGGAAGGCCTCGGAGTACAGGTTGTACGCGGTCAGGTGGTCACTGCCGGGCACGAGCACCCCTTCCAGGTTCCGCTCCTCGCGCGTCATCCGGTGCAGGGACTCCACGGCGCTGCACACCGCGAGGAAGGGCAACAGCGCGTCCTCCGCGTTGACGATGAGCTCCGCCCACGGACGCTCCACGGGCAGGGCCTCCACCGCGCGGCCGTAGTCGGACAGCCGGCCCTCCGCGTCCACGATGCCGCGCGCCTGCAACCTCGTGAGCGCCCGCCGGTAGGCAGCGCGGTCCAGCGGAACGGGCAGGTCCAGCGCATCCGCCCACACGCCCAGCGCCGCCGCGGTGAGCGCCACCCGCTCCGGCTCGCCCGCGAGCTGGAACTCGGGCTCGGTGGGCCGCAGCGAGGCGAAGTGGATGGGCCGGTCGCTCAGGATGAAGACGCGGCCGCCCTCCACCCGCCCGTGCACGCGCCCCGCCATCTGCAAGAGCTCGTTGTTGCCCAGGTGCACGCGGGTGAGCACGTTGCGGCCGCCCTCCACCACGTTCGTGAAGCGCAGGTCGTCGATGACGACCGTGTCCAGGCCCGGCACGTTGAGCGCGCTCTGCCCCGCCGCCGTCATCGCGAGCACGAAGGGCCGGGGCGCCGTGCCCTCCAGGAAGGGGCGGATGGCGCGCAGCGGTTCACCGCCGTGGTAGTGCGCCGCGTGCACCTCCGGCGAGAGGGCGCGCACGTGGGCCGCCGCCTCCTCCACGCCCGCGCGCGTGGCCAGGAACACGCCCACGCCGCGCCCTCGCCGAGACACGTCCCGCAGGAAGTCCTCGTCGAGGAAGGACAGCGGCTGGCGGCGCTCCACCTCCACCCGGGCCGCCTTGCTCGGGTCGAAGGTAGACACCTGGAGCACGTCCGCGCTGTCCAGGTAGCGCGCGTAGAAGGCAGGGTCCACCGTGGCGGACAGCCAGATGAAGCGGCAGCCCACGCGCTTGCCCAGGGCCAGGCACAGCTCCAGCTCGGCGGAGGTCTGGTGGATCTCATCCACGATGAGCGTGTCCTCACGCCGGATGGCGCCGCCCTGGAACCAGCGCCGCGCGATGCCGGTGGTGACGATGGCCACGTCCGCGAGCTGCGTCTCCGCGGTGGCCTCCCGCTCGCGGTTGACCACCGCCACCCGCAGGGGCCGCCGGCCCACGAGCTCCTCCGCGATGGGCCGGATGGCGAGCGTCTTGCCCGTCCCAGTGCCCGCGACGATGCCGAACCCCTGCCCGCTTCGCGCCAGTGCGCGCAGGCGCTCGCCGTGGTGCTCTTGCAAGTGCGTGCGCAGCTCCAGCCCGAGCGCCAGCTCGATGGTCTCGCACGCGGCACGCGTGGGCGCGATGACCACGACCCGGCCGCGCGGGGAGGGAGCATCAGCGTGGGGTGGCAGGAAGCGGTCGGTGGGCGTGCGCACGAATGCGAGTGATACGCACGAGCGGTGCCCAGAGTAAGCACTTCCCCCGGCCGGGCCCACTTCGGAGCCCGGCCGTTCGGACCGGGGCAGAGCGCGACGCGAACGATGGCCGTCCCAGCAGTGCCCTCCGCGTTCACGCCCTCCGTGTCCAGATAGAGCGTGGGCGGGTTGTCACGCACGAGGCTCACGGGCCCAGGCCTTCCATCCCGCGTCCGTGAAGCCCTGGCTGAAGACGGGGCCGAGGACGGTGTCCTGGAGTGGAAGCCCTTCGGCCTCCTGGGCGGACGTCCGGCCTGCGCCTGGACGTCGCTCACGCCGTGACCCGCGGCTGCTGCCCCGCTGGGAGGGCGGCTACGCGCCGGCCTGACCGCTCCCGTCTTCGTAGTGCCCCGCATACTGCTGCCGGAGCACGAACTTCTGCGCCTTGCCGGTGCTGGTCTGCGGCATGGCCGGGAGCAGGACGATGGCCTTCGGCACCTCGAACCCGCCGAGGTGCTGACGGCAATGGGCGTGGAGCTCCGCCTCCGTCGCGGAGGCACCCGGCTTGAGCACGACGAAGCCCGTCACGGCCTCCGTCCAGCGCGCGTGCGGCAGGCCCACCACCGCGACCTGCAACACCGCGGGGTGACGCAGGAGGACCTCCTCGACCTTGATGGACGGGACGTTCTCTCCGCCCGTCTTGATCATGTCCTTCTTGCGGTCCACGAAGAGGAGCTGGCCGTCGGCGTCGAACATGCCCAGGTCGCCGGTGTGGTGCCAGCCGAAGGCGCTCGCCTTCGCCGTCGCCTCCGGGTCCTTGTAATAGCCGAGCATCACGTTCGGCCCGCGATGGACGATCTCCCCCACCTCGCCACGCCCGAGCAGCCGGCCTTCGTCGTCCATGATGGCCGTCTCGTTCGTCACGACCGAGTCGCCCCAGTACGAGCCGAAGCGCTTGAGCTGCTGCTCCGGCTTGAACATGGTCGTGGCCGGGTACATCTCCGTCTGCCCCGACGCGAGCGCGAAGCCTCCCGGGCAGAAGTGCTCGATGAGCTCCACGAGCATCGTGCGCGCCATGGGCGCCATCACATAGAGGCACAGGCGCAGGCTGGACAGGTTCGTGGTGGGACGCGCCGGGTGCGCCAGCATCGCGCCGTACATCACCGGCAGGCCCAGCAGGAACGTGATGCCCCGCTGCGCGATGGTCGCGAGCATCGCGCCCGGGTCGAACACCCGCCGCACGACGACGGTCGCGCCGGCCAGGAGGAACGTCATCACGATGGCGTGCTGCGCGCAGTGGAACATCGGCAGCACGCAGATGGTGGAGTCCGCGGGGCGCATCCCCAGCTCGAACAGGTTCCCGCTCAGCGCCGCCTGCACCGACGCGTGCGAGTGCATCACGCCCTTCTGCTGGCCGGTGGTGCCGCTGGTGTACATGATCTGCGCGAGCTGACCGCTCGCGATGTCCACCGTCGGCAACGTGCCTTGCTGGCCCTTCAGCGTGTCCAGGAACGCCACCGTGTCGCCCCCCGGCGCCGCCTGCCCCTCCGGCACGCAGACGATGATGCGGGTGCCCAGCGCGTCGAGCATCGGCCGCAGCCCGGGCTTCGCGAGGAGCTCGGCGTCGATGACGGCGTGGGTCGCCTCGGCGTGCTCCAGGATGTACTGGATGCCCTCCACCGACAGGCCGGTGTTGATGGGCACCCAGACGAGCCCCGACTTGTAGATGCCCACGAAGGCGGTGACCATCTGCGCCGAGTTGCCACAGAGCATCGCGACGCGCGCGCCCCGGGGGAGCCCCTGCGCGAGCAGGTAGTGCGCGAATGCGTTCGAGCGCCGGTCGAGCTCCGCATAGGAGAACTCGAGGTCTCCATCGACGAGCGCCGTCCGCTCCGGCCAACGCAACGCCGACCGGTGGACGATGTCTCCCAGTGAGATCCGGCCGATGCGCGGGGACTGCGCCTGCTGCGTCACGGACATCCTGTGCTCCATTCCGCCCATCCGGGCGTCGGGTCGAACCGGGGGCCTCCGCCGCCTATTTCGGCGCGGCCCACGAGGGAGGCCGGCGCTCCAGGAAGGCGAGCATCCCCTCCTGGGCCTCTTCCGAGGCGAACAGCCGACCAGAGAGCGCGACCATCTCGGCGCCCCCGGCGTCCAGGCGCGCGCGAAGGCCCGCGGCCACCAGCTGCTTGGTCTCGCGCAGGCCCTGCGGAGACGACGCGCGGAAGGTCTCCAGGAGCTGCTCGACGGCGCCGTCCAGCGACGCGTCCGGCACCGCGGAGGTGATGAGCCCGGTGCGCGCGGCCTCGGCCGCGTCGAAGGCCTCCCCCGTGAGGAAGTAGCGGCTCGCGGCCCGGCTGGTCAGGTGCGGCAGCGTGGTGAGGGAGATGACCGCGGGCGTCACGCCGATGCGCGCCTCCGTGAAGGCGAACTTCACGGACTCCGCGACGACCGCCACGTCGCACGCGCCCACGATGCCGATGCCGCCGGCCCGCACCTGCCCGGCGACCTTCGCGACGACAGGCTGGGGCAGCGTGACGATCGCCCGCAGCACGTCGAGCAGCACGGCGGGCGCCTTCGCCGCGCCACCGTCGGTCATCTCCGAGAGATCCGCGCCAGCGCAGAACGCGGGCCCGGTGGCCGCGAGCACGACCGCGCGCACCTCCGGAGTGGAGCCCACGGCGCGCAGCTGCTCCAGCAGCTGCGTGACGAGCGCCCGCGACAGCGCGTTGCGGTTGCGGGGCGAGTCGAGCGTGAGGGTGGCGACGCCACGGGAGACTTCATACCGGACGAGCGGTGCATCACTCATGCTGCCTCCTTCGCTGCTGGGGAGACGACCGCGACGACGTGCCGTGCCGGCACCTGCGCCCCGACCGTGACGTTCACCGCCGTGACCACGCCATCCGTGGGCGCGATGAGGGACGACTCCATCTTCATCGCTTCGAGCACCACCAGCACGTCGCCCCGCTTCACGGTCGCGCCGACCTCGGCGCTCACCCGGATGATGCGGCCATCCATGGGCGCGCGCAGCCGGCCGTCGCTGGCGCGCTCGCGCTCGGAGGGCGGCCGGAAGGAGACATCGCGCAGCTGGCGCGTGACGCCGTCGAGCGTGCACCACAGGGTGCTCCCCGCGCGGCGGTAGCGGACCGCGCGGCGCCGCCCCGCCACCTCGACCTCGGCGCGCTCGGGGGCGAGGGCGCGCAGCGAGAGCGCGACCAGGGTGTCGCCGACGCGGACCTCGTAGGCCTCCGGTGCGACGGGGCGCACGGAAGCGCGGAGCTCCGAAGCGCCGTCGTGCAGGCTGACCGGCACCGGCAGGGCGTAGGAGCTGCTCCAGCCCGTGAGCGTCGCGTCGAAGCCGCCCTTCCGGGCGAGCGCCTGCGCGTCGTCGTGGAAGAGCAACGCTGCCAGGAGGGCCTGCTCCTCCGTCGAAGCCCGCCCGAGCGCTTGCAGCGCCTCCGGGGGCGCGTGCGCGCCGACGAAGCCCGTGTCGTACCGGCCGCGTCGGAACGCCTCGTGCTCGAGGACGTACTGGATGAAGGTGCTGTTCGTCGTGACGCCGAACACCGTCAGCTCCCGCAGCGCCGCGGCCAGCCGCTCGCGCGCCGTCTCGCGGTCCGGCCCATACGCGATGACCTTCGCCTGCATGGAGTCGTAGAACGGCGTGATGTCCTGGCCTGCGCGCACGCCATGGTCCACGCGGACGCCCTCCCCCGCGGGTGGCTCCCACGCGAGGAGCCGGCCCGTCTGCGGCAGGAACCCCCTGGCTGGATCCTCCGCGCACAGGCGCGCCTCCATGGCGTGCCCGCGCCAGGTGATCTCCGGCTGGGTCCGCGGGAGCGGCTCACCGTCGGCGACGCGCATCTGCCACTCGACCAAATCGAGCCCGGTGATGAGCTCCGTCACCGGGTGCTCCACCTGAAGGCGCGTGTTCATCTCCATGAAGAAGAAGTCGCCATCGGGCGCCAGGAGGAACTCGATGGTCCCCGCGCCGCGATACCCGATGGCGCGGATTGCCTGCACCGCCACGGCCCCCATGCGCTCGCGCAGCTCGGGCGTCACGGCCGGGGACGGACTCTCTTCAATCACCTTCTGGTGCCGGCGCTGGACGGAGCAGTCGCGCTCCCCCAGGTGCACCGCGTTCCCGTGCGCGTCCGCGAAGACCTGCACTTCGACATGGCGCGCCCCCTCGATGGCTCGTTCGAGGATCAGCTCGCCGCTGCCGAACGCGTTCGTCGCCTCCGAGCGGGCGGAGCGGATGGCCTCCAGCAGCGCGCCTGGCTCGCGGACCAGGCGCATGCCGCGGCCGCCGCCGCCCGCGGCCGCCTTCACCATGAGGGGGAACCCCACGCGCTGGCCCTCGCGGACCAGGGCCTCATCGTCAAGGGCTTCTCCGGGGCGGGCCGCTTCATAGCCGGGGATGCAGGGCACGTCCGCGGCCTGCATGCGCAGCTTCGCCTGCCGCTTGTTCCCCATCAGCTCGATGGCTTCCGCCGGCGGCCCGACGAACACGAAGCCGGCCGCTTCGCACGCTCGCGCGAAGTCCTCGTTCTCCGACAGGAAGCCGTAGCCGGGATGGATGGCATCCGCGCCGGACGCCTTCGCCGCGGCGAGGACCCGCTCGATGGAGAGATAGGACTCCTTCGCGGGCGGAGGCCCCAGGTGCATGGCCTCATCCGCCAGCCGCACGTGAGGAGCGTCCCGGTCCGCGTCGGAGAAGACCGCGACCGTGCGCAGGCCGAGTCGGCGGCACGTGCGCAGCACGCGCACGGCGATCTCTCCCCGGTTCGCCACCAGCACCTTGTGGATGCGTTTCATGATCCCCTCGCTACAGCCGGGCGACGCCGAAGGAGTTGGGCGCCAGCGTGCGGCGCGAAGCCTCGTCACACGTGGCCAGGAGGAACCCGAGCACCCGCCGCGTGTCCCGGGGGTCGATGACGCCGTCGTCGAACAGCCGCGCGCTGCAATGGAAGGCATCCGACTCACGGTCGAACTGCTCGATGAGCGGCTTCGCCATCCCGTCCAGGAACTCCTGGTCAGGCGGCAGCCCCGCGCGCCGCGCCTTCTCCGTGGCGACGATGGTCAGCACCTTCGCCGCCTGCTCGCCGCCCATCACCGCCGTGCGCGCATTGGGCCAGGCGAAGATGAAGCGCGGGTGGAACGCGCGGCCGCACATGCCGTAGTTGCCCGCGCCAAAGGCTCCCCCCAGGAGGATGGTCAGCTGCGGCACGGTCGCGTTGGCCACCGCCTGAAGCATCTTCGCGCCATGCTTCACGATGCCGCCCTGCTCCGACTGCGTCCCCACCATGTAGCCCGTGGTGTTCTGCAGGTAGACGATGGGCGTGCGCGCCTGGCAGCAGAGCTGGATGAACTGCCCCGCCTTCGTCGCGCCCTTCGCCGTGATGGGCCCGTTGTTGCCGATGATGCCCACCGCCCGGCCCTCGATGCGCGCCCAGCCGCAGACGGTGAGCGCGTCGTACTCGTCCTTGAAGGGCGAGAAGTCCGAGCCGTCCACGAGCCGGGCAATCACCTCGCGGCAGTCGTAGGGCTTGCGGTGGTCCATGGGAACCACGCCGCACAGCTCCTCCACCGCGTAGCGCGGCGGCTCGAAGGCGGGGCGCGCGACCGCCGGCAGGGCATCATTCCACCCCAGCGACGCGACGATCTCCCGCGCGATGCGGATGCCGTCGGCGTCGTCCTCGGCCAGGTGGTCCGAGGTGCCGGCCACGGCGGTGTGCATCTCCGCGCCGCCCAGGTCCTCGTCCGTGGCGACCTCGCCCGTGGCCGCGAGCAGCAGCGGAGGCCCGGCGAGGAACACCTTCGCCTTGCCGCGCACCATCACGACGTGGTCGGAGAGGCCCGGGATGTACGCGCCGCCCGCCGTGCTCGAACCGTGGACGACGGTGACCTGGGGGATGCCCGCCGAGGACAGCTTCGCCTGGTTGTAGAAGGTCTCCCCACCCGGGACGAAGATCTCCTGCTGGTAGAGCAGGTTCGCGCCACCGCTCTCCACGAGCGACACCACGGGCAGCCGGTTCTCCAGCGCGATCTCCTGCGAGCGCAGCGCCTTCTGGACGCCCCAGGGCGTCGCGGTGCCGCCCTTCACGGCGGAGTTGCTCACGAACACCAGGCAGCGCACGCCGGACACGAAGCCGATGCCGATGAGGGTGTTGCCCCCGGCCAGCGAGCCGTCGGTGTCGTCGTGGTGCTTGTAGCCGCAGAGCGTGGAGAGCTCCAGGAACGGCGAGCCCCGGTCGAGCAGCAGCGCCAGCCGTTCACGCGGCAGGAGCTGCCCGCGCTGCTTGAACCTGTCGCGGGCCTGCTGCTCGGTGTCGCGCGACTTCTGCTCGATGGCCCGCAGCTCGGCGACGCGGTCGAGCATCTCCTTGCGCTGCGCGGTGAAGGTGGCGGAGGCCGGTTCGACCTGCGAGACGAGCGTGGGCACGTCACTGCTCCTTCGGGCCGTCGAGGATGGAGGGCGGCGCCGCGAGGTGGAACCCGTCGTAGGGCTTCGAGTTCGAGTGCTCGGACAGCGGGAACGTCTTCGTGTTGCAGGACGCGCCCCCATCGATGCGGATGACCTCGCCGGTGATGAACGCCGCCACGTCGGAGAGGAGGAACACGATGGCGCCGCTCACCTCCGCCTCGGTGGCCAGCCGGTGCAGGGGCACCTGCTTGCGCAGGATGGGGATCATCTCTCGCACGAAGGGGTCCTCGTAGGTGTCCAGGCCGCTGGAGGCCACCCAGCCGGGCGCCACGGCGTTCACGCGGACCCCGGAGGAGGCCCACTCGACGGCGGCCGTCTGCGTCAGGTTGAACATGCCGGCGCGCGCCGCGCCCGAGTGCCCCATCCCTGGCATGCCGTTCCACGCATCCGCGAGCATGTTCACGATGGCGCCACCGTGCTCGCTCATGGACTGGGTGAACACCTCGCGCGCGACCAGGAAGCCGCCGGTGAGGTTCGTGGCGACGACGGCCTCGAAGCCCTTCTTGGAGATCTGCGACAGCGGCGACGGGAACTGCCCGCCGGCGTTGTTCACGAGCCCGTGGATGCGGCCGCGCGCCTGGACGATGGCGGCCACCATGTCACGCACCCCGGACTCGTCGCGGATGTCCACCGAGTGCTGCGTGGACGCGTGGCCTTCCGCGGCCAGCTCCCCGGCGACCTTCGCCAGCTTCTCCGGCTTGCGGCCGACGAGGACGACATGCGCGCCGAGCGACGCGAGCTCATGCGCGGTGCACCGCCCGATGCCGCTGCCGGCGCCGGTGACGATGATGGTTCGACCCGCGAAGGCACCCCTGGCGAAGACTGAACGGTATCCCATCGTGTTGTTCCTCAGCCGCGCGCCTTGCGGGGCAGCGTTCCCATGGCCTTGCTGATGATCCCGAGCATCACCTCGTCGGCGCCGCCGCCGATGGAGCCCAGGCGAAGGTCGCGGTAGGCGCGGGCGGCGGGGTTGTCCCAGGTGAAGCCCATGCCCCCCCAGTACTGGAGGCAGCCATCCACCAGCTCGCGGGCGAGCCGGCCCGACTTGAGCTTGCTCATCGACGCGAGCTTCACGACCTCCGGGTCGTCCTTGTTCTCCACGTACATGGCGACGGTCCGGTAGATGAGCGCCCGGAGCGCCTCCACCTCCGTCTGCAACTCGGCGAGCCGGAAGTGCACGCTCTGGTTGTCGAGGATGGACTGGCCGAAGGCCTTGCGCTGCCGCGTGTACTCGGCCGTCTGCGCGATGAGCCGGTCGAAGGTGACCAGCGTGCTCGCCGCCACGAACAGCCGCTCCTCCTGGAACTGCTGCATCTGCATGGCGAAGCCGCGCCCCTCGTCGCCGATGCGGAAGCGCGTGGGGACGCGCACGCCGTCGAAGAAGAGCTGCGCCGTGTCGGACGCCCACATGCCCAGCTTGCGGATCTTCGACCGGGTGATGCCCGGGCTGTCCATGGGCACGATGATGAGCGACTTGTTCGCGTGCGCGGGCCCGTCACCCGTGTTGGCGAGCAGGCAGATCCAATCCGCCTGCATGCCGTTGGTGATCCACATCTTGCTGCCGTCGATGACGTAGTCGTCGCCGTCCCGGCGCGCCGTGGTCGTGACGCTGGCCACGTCGGAGCCGGCGCCGGGCTCGCTCACCGCGATGGAGCAGACGCGCTCGCCCGCGAGCGTGGGCGCCAGGAACTCCCGCCGCAGGGCGTCGCTGCCGAAGCGGGCGAGCGCGGGCGTCGCCATGTCCGTCACGACGCCGATGGCCATGGGCAGCGCGCCGCAGGTGCAGTGGCCCAGCTCCTCGGCGAAGGCGACGGAGAACGACGCGTCCAGCCCCAGCCCGCCGAACTCCGTGGGCTTGGTGATGCCGAGCAGCCCGAGCTCGCCCAGCTTCTTGAAGACCTCCCGGGCCGGGAAGATCTCCGCGGCCTCCCAGGCGTCGACGTGCGGGTTCAGCTCCTGCTCCACGAACTTGCGGACGGTCTGGCGGATGGCGCGGTGCTCCTGGGTGTGCTGCATGGTCTTCCTCGGTGTGCGAAGGCGCTAGAGAAGGGATTCCGGGACGTCGACGTGGCGCGAGCGCAGCCACTCGCCGAGCGCCTTGGCCTGCGGATCGAATCGGGTGGAGGACGAGACTCCCTCGCCGAGCAGGCCCTCGACGACGAAGTTCAGGGCGCGCAGGTTCGGGAGGACGTGCCGCTGGATCCTGAGCGCCTTCGTCTCCGGGAGCAGCGCGCGCAGCCGCTCCTCCGTGAGGGTGTGCGCGAGCCAGCGCCACGCCTCGTCGGTGCGGACCCAGACGCCGATGTTCGCGTCCCCGCCCTTGTCCCCGCTGCGAGCCAGGGCCACCTGACCGAGCGGCGCACGCCGGGTGACCCCGACAGCCAGCGGCGCGGGCAGCGGCGGCGCGGAGACGGCCTCCAGCGCGCGCGTCTCCTCCGGGGGTTGTACGTCGATGCGCCGACCGTCCCAGAGCACCGCGACGTGCAGCACCCTCCGCGCGTCCACGTAGGCCGGCGTGTAGACGCCGAAGGGCGAGCCGTCGCCGGGCAGCGTGGGCAGGAAGAAGCCGGGGTAGCTGGACAGGGCCAGCTCCACCACCGCGCCGCTGAAGGGACGGCCGACGGCCTTCGCGTCGGCGTCCTTCACGGAGATCCGCAGCGTCGCCGTGGCCTGCTCCTCGCTCGGGGCGTCCGCGTGGTCGGTGCGAGCAAGCGTGTAGAGGACCTCCGCCGGCCGGGGCTTGAGCGTCGCATCGAGCTGCGCCCGGACGAGCGCGGCCTTCTCCTCGATGTCCAGGCCGACGAGCATGAAGTGGGCCTCGTTGCGGAAGCCGCCAAGCCGGTTCAGGCAGACCTTCACGTCCGGAGGAGGCGGCTCGCCGCGCACGCCCGACAGGCGCACCCGGTCAGGGCCAACGTCCTCGACCACGATGGTGTCGAAGCGCGCCGTCGCGTCCGGGCCGGCATAGCGGGCACCGCCAATCTCGTACACGAGCTGGGCCTTCACCGTGTCGACGGTGACGGCGCCGCCGGTGCCCGGGTGCTTGGTGATGATGCTCGAACCGTCGGCGAAGAGCTCCGCGAGCGGGAAGCCGGGCCGGCGCAGGTCGATCTCGCTGAAGCGCGCGAAGTTGCCGCCGGTCGCCTGGGCGCCGCACTCCAGGACGTGGCCCGCGACCATGGCGCCCGCGAGGCGGTCCCAGTCGTCGCGCTTCCAGCCAAAGTGGGAGGCCGCGGGACCGACGACGAGCGAAGCGTCCGTGACGCGCCCGGTGACGACGATGTCCGCGCCCGCGTCGAGGCACGCCGCGATGCCCCAGCCCCCGAGGTACGCGTTCGCCGTGAGCGGCTCGCCGAAGCCGAGCTCGTCCGCGCGGGCGACCAGGTCATCCCCCTCGACGTGCGCGATGTTCACGGCCACCCCGAGCTTCGTGGCCAGCGCGCGCAGGTCCTTCGCGAGCCCCTCCGGGTTGAGGCCCCCTGCGTTCGCGACGATGCGGACCTTGCGCTGCACCGCGAGGCCCAGCGTCTCCTCCAACTGGCGCAGGAACGTCCGCGCGTAGCCGCCCGACGGGTTCTTCAGCCGGTCGCGGCCCAGGATGAGCATGGTCAGCTCCGCCAGGTAGTCGCCGGTGAGGACGTCGAGCGGACCGCCCTCCAGCATCTCCCGGAACGCGGAGAAGCGGTCGCCGTAGAAGCCGGATGCATTGCCGATGCGCAGCGAACGCGCGTCCATCGCACCTCCTCAGCCAGGGAGCGGCGAGTCTGTACCCCACCCTCAAAGAAAGCAATCACGATTGCTTTTTTCTTCCCGCCGGCCCAGTGTGGCCACATGAGCGGCGCGGCGGGCGGTACGACACGGCAGGAGCAGGAGCGCAGCCGGGTGACGCGGCAGAAGCTGATGACGGCCGCCATCGACGTGCTCGTGGAGAAGGGCTGGGCAGGGGCCACCATGGGCGCCATCGCCGAGCGCGCGGGCGTGTCACGTGGCGCCTGCCAGCACCACTTCCCGACGCGCGCGGCCCTGGTGGCGGCCGCGGTGGAGTACGTCTTCCACCAGCAGATCGAGGAGCTGGCGCGGCGCGCGAGCGGCCTGCCGGAGAGCCGGCGGCGCGTCGAGCCGCTGTTGAACCTGCTCCACGACGTCTACGCCGGCCCGCTCTTCACCGCGGCCACGCACCTCTGGGTGGCGGCCGGGGCCGACGCGGAGTTGAAGGCCCTGCTGCTGCCGCTGGAGACGCACGTGGGCCGGGAGGTGCACCGGCTCACCGTCGGGCTGTTGGGGTTGGATGAGCGCGACCGGGATGTCCGCGACGCCGTGCGCGCGACGCTGGACCTGCTGCGCGGCCTGGCGCTGGCGAACCTGCTCCACGACGACACGGCGCGGCGCCGCAAGGTCCTGGCGCACTGGGCGCGGACGCTCGAAGCCCAGCTCACGCCGAAGGACGCGGCGACGGCGGACTGAAGCCCCTCCGCGACGGCAGCGGTGCGACAGCGCTGCGCTGGGAGGAGGACTCCGAGTGACGCATCCCGGGCGTGTGCCCCGGCGTTGCTCGCCCGGTACCGCCCCGCGCTGGGCCCACCTGCCTGGAGCAACTCGGGGGACGCCAGGACGCGCACCGGGGCGTCGCCGCCTCCAGGTCGGTCCCGCACCCGGACAGCCACGCACCGCAGCCCACCGCGAGCACCGCCGTGCTCATGCGCAGGCTCGTCTCCCCTCGGGCCCTGCTTCAGCGCGCGACGATGTCCGCGTCCACCAGGTACGGTGACGCCGCGACAATCGCTTCCGTCGTCCACCCCCGGTTGGCGCCGCGGCCCTTCTCGTCGCAGTCGCCGTCCGTGTGGACGCCCACGAGCTGTCCCTGGCGGTTGAGCACGCCCGCGCCGGAGCTCCCGACGAGGGTGTCCAGGTCCGCGTAGTAGAGCAGCGAGTCGCACGCATCCAGGTACTCACCCTCGGCGATGACCTTGGGCTTTCCGCGCGGGTGCTGGATGATGGCCAGCCGGTCGCCAGGCACGCTGGACAGCAGGACCGGCGTCGCCTGCGGCAGCACGTCCAGTTGGATGAGCGCGTAGTCGGGCTCGAGCGACTGCTCGATGACGGTGCCCTCGGTGATGAGCGGGTCGCCGTCGGGCTGGTCCTCGAAGTTGAAGACGATGAGCGGCCGGTCACCGAGCGCGACGCAGTGTCCCGCCGTCACCACCACGGGGCCCGCGCTCGCTTCAATCAGTGTCCCGGTGCAGCGCCCGTCAATCAGGACGACCGCGTCCTCGGCCGCCTGCGCGACGTCCGCGAACCCACCCTGGTAGCTGTTGATGGGGGTGAAGTCCGCGGTGGGGCCACACTGCGTCTGGCCGCGCACCCGCGGTTGCGGACGCACGCGCGACGCCGCGGCATCCTCACAGACCGCCGGACGAGACTCCTCCGCGGGCACCTCTTCCCTTCCACAGGCCACGAGGCCCAGGAGGAGGAAGGTGCCCGCGAGGATGCGACCCCTCGGGCTCATGAAGGACTCAAGGGGTCGCGACGCCATGGTTCAGTACAGGGCGTTCAGCGCGGTGATGTCGGAGCTGGTGAACTCGCCGGTCTCCGTCGAGCGGAAGCAGGAGTTCATGATGGAGCCGCCCACCGTCGCGGTGCTCGGCGTGCCGCTGATGAGGATGGCGCCCACGCCCGCCGTGCCCTCGTTGCTGGAGGAGCCGCCGCAGCTGATGGCGCGGTTGTAGTAGTCCGAGTGACGGAAGCCGATGGTGTGGCCGAGCTCGTGCGTGATGACGTGCTCGTTCACGTCCACGCTGTAGCTCTGCAGGCTGGTGCCGATGTTGATGGTGCCGTAGGGCTTTCCACCCGACGGGAAGCCCGCGGAGCCGCCCGCGCCGGACATGACCGTCGCGGTGATGTTCGCGTTGCAGCCCGTGGTGGGGCCACGCGCCATCGTGAAGCTCAGGTTGCGCTGGTTGTAGTTCTGGATGGCCAGATCCAGGCCCTGGCTCAGGCGGCTGTAGCTGTTGAACGTGGAGGTCGGGTTGATGCAGATCTTCTTCACGCTCGAGGAGACCAGGTTCGTCGTGCGGTACTGCTCCTGCGTCTCCTTGCTCGCCGGCTGGAGCATCTCGCGCGAGGCCTCCAGGCTCACTTCCGCGTCACGCCCCACGTACACCTTGCCGTCAGCGAACATGATGTCGTCCGCGGGGAACCCGGCCTCGATCAGGTTCGAGACGATCTCCTGGTTCTCCTGCTCAACGTCGTTACCGCAGCCGGACAGCAACGCACCACAGCTCGCCACGACGACTGCCGCCTTCTTGAACATGAGTCGTTCCTCTGGTTCGGGGGAGATCCGCTGCCGCCTGACCTTCCCGTCAGCCGCGGACAGCTTGCCCCGCCACTGAGCAACTGCCGGGCCAGTCGTGCCCCAGAGGGAATAACCCGGTTTTGTTGAATTGCTTGGAGCACCAGCACTCCAGCTTCCAAGAATCTAAGCGTAACAAGTCGTAACGCTCTGGCTTCCAAGTCACTGTTGTGACGAGGTTTTTGCTTGGCGCCCAGCGACCCACTGATTTTCGGACAGGGGTGTCTACGCATCAGTCACCCTCCCCGGGGTCGCATTTACTCCCACAATTCAGGAAATACACGCCGCCCGTGTGAGCACTGGGAATTGAATCCACTCCCGGTATTTCGTGTCCCATGTCCATGCGCCCATCCCTCCCGTTCGCCGCGCTGTTGGGCGCGGCCCTGTCGTTCCTCCCCGGCTGCGAGAGCACGAAGTCCAGCGGCCCCTCCCCTTCCGACACGCGGACCCATGATTCGGCGGCGGTGCAGGCCGCCGAAGGCTGGGCGCGCGCACGCGTGGGCGATGGAGTCCACTACTCCTTCAGCGCGACGCAGGGCCCCGAGCCTCGCGCTGGTGGCACCGCGCGCACGCTCCAGGGCCAGCTGACCCTGGAGGTGGTGGCCGTGCAGCAGCCCTGGGTATGGGTGCGCGTGGCCTTCAGTGATGAGAGCGGCAGGCCGCTGTCAAAGGCGCGGCTGGCGCAGGAGCTGCTCATCCCCGTGCGCTCGAACATGACGCGCCCGCTCGATGTGCCGTATGGGGGCACGGCCACCGCCGAGGTCGCCTCCAAGGCAGGACGGACCTGGGAAGCCGTGCGCTACGTCAGCGACCAGCGCTCCTTCGACGGTCCCCTGCGCACGCGCGTGTACGCCAACACTCCGGGGCCGCTGTACCTCACGCGCGGTCTGATTGAAGCGGGCACGGAGTCCGCGGGCTTCCGCGTCCCAGGCGGCGTCCAGCTGACGCTGCTCGAGGTCCGTGAGGGCTCGACGGAGGCCAACGCCCCCGTGCCCGCGCTGGAGCGACCGCTGGGCCCGGGCGCGTACTACGAGCGCAACGTAGACGTGGGCCCCGCGCCCGGCGTGCAGCGCGTGTGCTTCAGCGCCGAGCGCGGCTACCTCCTGCGCACCGAAGGCCCCGTCGAGGCCAACGCCGCCCCCTGCTCCGACTTCTCGCAGGCCGAGCCGGAGCCCCTGGAGGAGCTGCTGCTGGGGATGCCGTGGGAGGTGCTGGCCGCGGGAGACTGGCCGCCCGCCGCGGCGGCCTCCGGCACGAAGGGCACGTTCAGCGCGGAGGGCCACGACGTGCCGGCCCTGACCGAGCAGAGCCAGGAGAACGTCGAAGGCACCGAGCGCGTCTTCACGCAGACCTACGCGGCCGACCCGTGGGCGCCGGGGCTCGCGGGCCTGCCCTACGAGGCGCGCTTCCAGCCGCTCGCCAACAGCACCGAGCGCGTGGTGGCGGAAGGCCAGCGCGAGTCGGAGGGCGGCACGCGAATCGTGCGTTGGGGTTCGTGGCTCGCGGGCTCGAAGTAACGGCGGTACCGGGAGGACCCGCGCTACGGGGCGGGGGTGTCGCTCCGTGCGCTGTCGTTGCCGCGCACCCACTCGACCTGGAGCACCGCGCCGGCAGGGCGGTGCGTCCATTCCTGGAAGGACGCGCGGAACGCCTCCACGGCCGCGAACAGTGGGCTCGACGGCTGCCAGGTCAACGCCGCCGCATCGCGCGCATCGCGCACCGCCAGCCCGATGAGCAGCGCTCCTCCAGCCTGTGACGGTTGGAGCGGACGCACGGAGAGACGCCGGTCACCTTCCAGCCGGTACACCAGGGCCGTGACATGCCCGAGGATCCACCCCGCGACGATCTCCCGCTCCTCGGCAGAGGCGGCTTCCGCGGACAGCCGCAAGGCGACCGGCGGGAGCTCGCTGGCGGCCAGGGGCTGGAAGAGCGCTGACCAGGCCGAAGCGGTCCCCGAAGCCCGAGCGTGGGCCACGAGCTCGCGGGCCCGGAGCAGCTCCTCGCGGAGGACGCGGGACGTGGACCGGGACACGTTGCGCGCGGTGTTTCGAGCCGGAAGCGCGGGAGCAATGACAGGCAGGAGGTCCCGCTTGCCTTCGGGCCGGTAGCGCGCCGTCTCGGGGGTGAGTGTCACCGGCTGGGGCCACGGCCAGGAAGCGAAGGTGCCGAAGAAGTGCGCGAGCAGCGACGCGTCGGACCGCAGTGCGTCCGGGGTCGCGCGGGTGCAGACCCACGCCGCGAGCAGCGTCCACGACAGCCCACCCAGGTAGCCCAGCGCATGCGAGTAGATGCCTCGGGCTCGCGCCCAGGCCTTCACCGCGCGCAGCAGGGTCCGGAACCGTTCAGCCCGTCCACGGTCACGGGCGACGGCGTCCATCAGGCTCGACGTGTCAGCCCACCCCAGCACGGCGCGGAGGCCTGGAGGGTCGAGCTCAGAGCCATGCCGCTCGAGCAGCGTCCGGGGCTCTTCCAAGGGCACGCCCTCGGGGCGACTCGCATAGGCCAGGTCGAAGCTCACGTCCCCCAGCGACAGCTTCACCAGCGGGATGGCGGCGTCCGCCACGTAGCGAGCCGTGCCCGGTGCAAGCTCCTGGAGGAGCGCCCGAGCGAAGTCGTCGCGAGACAGGCTCGCCGGTCCGATGGCGACCGCGTCCACGTCACTGCCCGCGCCATCCGTGCCCAGGAGATAGGAGCCATACGGAAGCAGCGTGGCGCCAATCCGTTCGCAGTGCGCGCGCAGCTGCTCCACGGCCGCGGTCCGGGCGGCGTGGCCCTCGCATGCCTCGGCGGCGCCGATGGAGGCCAGCACTTCGCGCAGCGGCGTGTCCTCCTGTTCCGGCGCGGCACGAACCGGCTGCGCGAGGGGAATGCGGCGGATGACCTCGAAGGGTGTGTCGCCCTTCCTCCGGATGAGGCACAGCTCGCCCACGCGGAACTTCAGCGGTCGCCAGCCCCGCTGCCAATCAGCGAGCGTGCGGGGGATGTCCGAGGAGCGCGGGAGCTGCCCCACGGAGAGGTGGGGCGTGAAGCCGCCGTGCGCGGAGGAGGCGCATTCAGGCAGGGCCGCCACGAGCTTCGCGTGCAGGGCCGCCAGCGCACCGGGAGGCTGCTCATCGGGGCGGAGCCACGCTGTCGCGTTGGCGCGGTGCTCGAAGTGCTCGAACGAGGAGAGCGTCACCTCGAAGGGCACGACCCCCTGGAGGGCATCCGCGAGGATGGCTTCCGCCGTCTCGAAGTCCTCTTCCGGAACGAAGGGATACAGCAGCGTGAGGTGAGGCATCCACCGCTGGAACTTCGCGTCGTGTTCCTTTCGCAATGCCTGGATGGGTCCCCAGACGTCCTCTGGAGGAATCAGCACCAGGGCCGTGTGATGGACCAGCTCCGTGACGGTTCGCGCGGCGAGCCCCACGGGGGACTCAGCGGATTCGCGGCGCAGGACACAGCGCAGCCCGAAGTGATCCGAGACGAAGAGCGGCTGCCCCGTGGGCGCGGGCGGTCCCTCGAGGGGGGCTTCAGCCAAGAGTTCCACGGACTCTGGAGCGAGCCGACCTGAGGGAGACGCCACCAGCACGCGGTCCAACCGCTGGAGCCGCCCCGAGACGGTGTTGAGCGCCGCCAGGGTGTTCAACCGGGGGTTGAACGTCTCCCCCGCCTCCGAGGGCCGCAGGCTGGACCAGACATCCACGAAGCCCGCGCGCGCGAAGGACTCCGCTTCCGGCGCACCGTCGCCGAAGTTGAAGTCACCGGCCACCACCAGATCCGGAGCTTCGGTCTCATTGGAGGAACCGAGTACGCGAGCCCATTCCAGGAGGGCTTCGACCTGAATGGCGCGCGCGGAGGCTCCGGACGCGTCCCGGTCGCTCGTCAGGTGCGGAGTCGCCACCCACAGCGTGCCCCCCGCGACGCGAAGCTCCGCGGTGATGACGCGCTTGTCCCGGGAGAAGACGCGCTGCCACACGGAGGCGAGCGGCACGCGTGACAGGAGCACCTGGCCATAGGGTGTCACGGTCTGCGCGCCGGGACCGTCCGACAGCCAGCAGTGCTCGCGCACCCAGGGTTCGGCGAGCAGGGCCCGGAGGAACGACGGAGTGACTTCCTGGAGGGCGATGACATCCGCGTTCGTCCCGCGAAGCAGCGCGAGCGCCGCCGGGGTCCTGCGCTCGGTCGCCAGCAACTCCGCGTCGTACAGGTCGAAGAGGACGTTGAAGGTGACGACGGTGAGCGCGGCCGTGGCGGGAAGCGAGGAGCCCGGCTCAAGGGATGCCTGGGCCCACGCGCCCGAGTGTGCGTCGAACTTCCATGCGGGCCATGGGGTGAAGCCCGGCACCGCGACGGGCGGGGGCTGCCCGGCCTCCACCGCGGGCCGGGCATTGCCGAGGAGGTCGATGCGCGCCTTGCGGTCCCACACCACCTGGGTCCCGCGCTTGAAGTACCAGACGCGGTGCCACGGAATCTCGCCATCGGGGACGAACGCCTCGAAGGGCATCTCCTCCATCGCGCCACGGTGCGCGTCGTAGCCGACGACGAACTCGCGGGCGTCGATCCGCGAGTCCCACCGGATGCGGTGATACACCTCGCGGCTGGTCGTGAAACGTTCGTGGGACATGGCGGGGCTCGGGGCGAAGAGTACAGGAAGGCACGCCGGACCAGCCGCGCACGCGTCGCGTTGACGAGAGGATCTGGGGCCACCTGACACGCATCATCGCCCCAGGCGTTTCACCTGGCGGTCCTTCGCGATTCCCGGCTCCAGGAGCGCCTGCTCGAAGCGGTATTGCCACCCGCAGACATGCATCAACCGTCTTGAACGCTGCCGCCTGAGGTCACGTGCATGCTCGACCGTGCCGCATCTCATCATCTGGGTCGACTCTCCAGCTTCGTAGAGGCCTGTGGCGTTTCCTGTCCTCGAGAACTCCACCGCCACGTGCCTGTCGAACGACAGCTCGAACGCACTGACATTCCCCTTCGGCAGCCGCCTGGCCCGTCGGAACGCGGCCTGCTGTTCGACTGGCAGCGTCGCGACCCTCGACCTCAGGGAGTCATACGTCGCCAGGTCGAGCCAGCAGGTGGTCCGGCGGATGGACCCGAGGTAGCTCAACCAGAACTTCCGTCGGTCCTGCGCATGCATCGCCCGCTCGAAGAAGAACTCCAGGTCCTGCTGGATGAGCGCGGCCAGGAACACATCGAACGCCGCCTGTCCCAGGACACGCACCGCGTCCCACGCCCTACTCAAGGTCCTCAACCGGGGATCACCGAAAACATGGTCCCGGATGATCAACCGCTCCTCGAGCCGCCCCCGGACGTCAGGCGCGAGCAATCGAGAGGCCCAGCACTCCAGCGCGGCGGCGACCACGGCGACACGGGCCTCCAGCGGCGCCGACGTCACGACGTCATCCGTGTTGTTGTGAGGCAACCACGACCGCCCCAGCGGCTCATCGACGAGGAACTTCAACCCTTCCGACACATCCTGCCGGGTCTTCACCCTCTGCCGCAGGTACTCCGCGATGACATGTCCCGCGTAGGCAGTCCCGGGCCTGAGGCCAACGCTCGTGAGCATCTCGACCACGTCCACGAGGGCATGGGCCCGCCAGTGCTCCGCCAGCATGCGCGGCCCCTCCGGCCCCAAAGCCTCTCGGAGGGGCATGGGAAGCACCCACCCAGGCCCCCTCTTCGGATGAGCTCCAGCCACCAAGCCACTGCCGCACCGCCCGGAGCAGGCACTTCGGACCCTGGTCGAGAAGCCAGCCCATGCCATGGGACCCACCTCGCGCCACAAGCCTGGTACCGCGCGCCGCTTTCAGCGGGACAGCCTGGAGAAGTCTCGCGCCCACGGTTTCTTGAGCGCCGCCGCGACGACCTGCGTCTGTCGTCTCCGGACGAGACGCTCAAGCTCCCGATCATCCACTCGCCGAGCGCGAGGGATTGAGCTCACAAAGAAAGCCAGACACGGATGATACCCTGCCCTGGCTTCGCCGAGCCATCGCCCTCTCGGGATATTGCGCGCCTTCCCGGAAGAAGGCAGACGACGGCGCTCGGCCCCCGCTGGCCCGGGTCTTGCCATGGAGCCCCCATGGAGGAAGACACGGAATGGGTATTCGCGCAGGGGTGGTGGGGACGGGATTGCTGGTGATGTCTTTGGTATCGGTGGGTTGCAGCGACGACTCCTCAACAGTGGATCCGCAGGATGGCCCCAGCACGGATCCGTCCGATGGAAACGAAGTTCCCTCGCTCCCCCCTCCGGGTTCCCTTCCGGACGCCGGCACGCTCCCTCCCGATGAAGATGGGGGGACACCCGACGCGGGCGAAACCCCCGACGCGGGGACGACGCCAGAGCCCGATGCCGGAACCGGCGAGACACCCGACGCGGGCCCGTGGCCCACGGACGCGGTGCTCGACTACACGCGCACGTTCGGTGTCGCCAAACCCCAGAGCGTCGGGCTCGATGAAGGGCTCAACCTCTGGCTCCTCGACGGCCGCCGCATCGGTGTGCTGCGCCCGGGCGACACCCAACCCACGTGGACCGCCAACGTCGGGCAGGCGGCGGAGCCGTTCAGCCCGGACTCGCTCGCGACCGGGTCCACCGTCATCTGCGGCGGCGAGGCCGGACGCGCGTACGTGGGCTACTCCGCCAACGAGATGAAGCGCGCGGAGGGCATCGAGCAACGCACGTACATCCCCTGGAAGGGGGAAGCGGGCTACTCCGCCGAGCGCTTCGCCGAGTACCGCAAGGGCGACCTCGACGCGGTCCGCCTCCAGCCGGATGGCAGCGTCAAGCTCGAGGAGCACCTCTGGCGCAGCACCGGCGCGTCGAACGCGGGCCGCGAGGCGGGCATCCACAACACCAATGACTTCCACTACGAGGAGGACCGCACCGTCCTCAACTGCGCCCGCGTGACGCGCGGACGCGATCGCGGCGACCTCTACATCACCACCAACCACGGCGTGACGCGCATCCAGGGGCTCACCTACAACAGCCACCGCCACCCGGGCTGGTACCTCTTCGAGGACGGCTCGGAGTGGGGCTCGCTCCAGTGCCCGTACATGCACGGCCTGGGCATCGGGCAGAACGGCGACGTCCTCGTCGCCAACGAGCAGATGGTCGGCGTGCTCGTGCCCAGCCCCAAGCTGGAGGAGTGGGACCGCGAGCAGACCTGGGAGGGCCCCACGCCCTGGTCGTTCAAGAGCTACAACGACGCGCTCAACGGTCAGGCCACCGACGACTACTGGCGCGCCTTCGAGCAGGTCCGCTCGGGCCGCTACTACCTGGGCAGCGCGCAGTACGGCGTCTGGGCGCTGACGCCGAAGAACCGCTCGACGGGCAACTGGTCGAAGCTCGCGGGCCTGCCCACCCACCGAATCCTGTCACTCAAGGCGACGGACGATGGCGCCCTCTACATCGGCACCGACGGCGCGGGCCTCTGGCGGCTGGAGGCGGACGGCACCACGCTGGCCCAGGTCCGCGAGGTCTCCGGGCAGCGCGTGCTCCAGCTCGTCTACGAGCCCACCGTGACGCCGAGCATGCTGCTCGTCCTCACCAACCAGGGGCTCACGGTCCTCCGGGGACCGTAGGCCCTCAGACGAGCTTCGCCAGGGTGGGCAGCACCTGCCCGCTCAGGCCCTGGACGAAGTGGTGGAAGCGCTCCGTGTTCGCGGCGGACTCGTAGTTCACGAGCCACGTGTCCCCGCGCGCGGAGCGCACCTCGTCCACGATGCCCGCCGCCGGCCACACCGCGCCGGACGTGCCCGCGGCCAGGAACACCAGGCGCGTGCCATCCTTGCGCGTGATGAACTCGCCAATGCGCGCCAGGTCGCCGGGGTCCAGCATCTCCCCGAACCAGACGATGTCCGGCCGCAGCCGGCCTCCGCAGCCGTCGCACCGGGGCACCGTGCCCGACGGGTGCACCGTGGTGTCCGCGAAGGGCTCACGCGGGCAGTCCGCGCACTTCGTGCGGAACAGGTTGCCGTGCATGTCCACCACGCGCCTGCTGCCCGCCTTCGTGTGCAGGCCGTCCACGTTCTGCGTGGCCAGGAGGAAGCGGTCGCCCAGGTGCTCCTCCCAGCGCACCAGCGCGTCGTGGCCCGGGTTGGGCTTCACGTCCGCCGCCCCCGCGCGGCGCTGTGAATAGAAGCGCCAGACGAGCGAGGGGTTCGCCTCGAAGCCCTGCGGGGACGCCACGGCCTCGACGGGGTGGTTCTCCCACAGCCCGTCCATGCCACGGAACGTGGGCACTCCGCTCTCCGCGGAGACTCCGGCGCCGGTGAGCACGAGCAGGCGGGTTTTCGAATCCAGGACGAGCGGTTCCACACGGCCTCCAGTGCCAGCGGACACGGGGGTTGTTAGAAGGGGCGGGACTGAATTCCGGACAGAGGACCCCATCATGGCCGAAGTCACCCTGGATCTGCGCGGTCAGCCCAAGACCGAGGCATACGCCGAGCTGAAGACGCACGCGCTCGCCATCCTCGAGGGCGTGGATGACGACATCTGCGCGATGGCGACGATGAGCTGCCTGCTGCACCACGCCTTCGGCCACCTGTGGACGGGCTTCTACCGGGTGGTGACGCCCGGGAAGCTGCTGCGCGTGGGCCCCTACCAGGGGACGCTCGGGTGCCTGGAGATCACCTTCGGCAAGGGCGTGTGCGGCACGTCCGCCGCCAGGGGCGAGACGGTGGTGGTGCCGGACGTGAGCGCATTCCCGGGCCACATCACCTGCGACGGGCGCTCCGCGTCGGAGATCGTCGTGCCGGTGTTCGGCCGCAACCGCGAGCTCCTCGCCGTGCTCGACATCGACTCCGAGCACAAGAACACCTTCGACGACGCGGACCGCGCGGCGCTGGAGGACCTGATGTCCTGGTTCCAGCACCGCGCGGGCTGAGCGCCGCTGCGCTCAGCGCTTCGAGAGGCGTGCGTAGGCCACGGCCAGCGCCCCCGCGAAGCGCGCGTTGTTCTCCAGGAGCGCCAGGTTCGTCTTGAGGCTCTTGCCCCCGGTGCGGCTGGCCAGCTCGCCCAGCAGGAACGGCGTCACGGCCTTGCCGCGCACGCCCTGCCGCTCCGCGTCCGCCAGCGCCGACGCGATGTGCAGCTCCACGTCGTTGCGAGGCAGCGCGGCCTCCGCCGGCGGCGGCACCGTGTAGAGCACCCCGCCCTGCCCCAGCGACTCGAAGCGAGCGTGGGCGATGCGCGCGGCGGTCTCCGCGTCGTCCGCGCGGTGCTCCAGCGAGAGGCCGGACTCGCGGCTGTAGAAGGACGGCAGCTCGTTCGTGCCCACGCCGATGACGGGCACGCCCGCGGTCTCCAGCAGCTCCATCGTCTTGGGCAGGTCCAGCACGGACTTGGCGCCCGCGCACACCACGGCGACGGGGTAGCGCGACAGCGCCGCGATGTCCTGCGAGATGTCCCAGTGCTCGGAGGCCCCGCGGTGCACGCCGCCGATGCCGCCGGTGGAGAAGACGCGGATGCCCGCCGCCGCGGCCAGCTCACATGTGGCGCTCACCGTGGTGCCGCCGCTGGCGCGGGTGGCCACCGCGACGGCGAGGTCGCGCGAGCCCACCTTGAGGAGCCTCTCCTTGCCCTCGGCCAGCCGGCGCAGCGCGGCGTCCTCCAGGCCAATCCACACCTCGCCGTCCACGAGCGCGATGGGCGCGGGCACGGCGCCAGCGCGGCGCACGGCCTCTTCGCACGCGCGAGCGGCGGCTAGGTTGTCGGGGTACGGCAGGCCCTGCGCGACGACGCTCGTCTCCAGCGCCACCAGCGGCTGCCCGGAGTCCCTCGCGCGCCGCACCTCGTCTGAATAGCGGAAGTCCATGGGCGGGCATTTACGCCATGGCCTGGGCGGACGGACAAGCACGCGCGCGGGGGAAACATCCGCACGACGTCGCCTCCGGGTGGGAGCGCACCTCGCGTGCGTGCAGGCAACCGAGACCGTGGAACGGACGGCTCCCGTTCGTTGCGGCCCCGTGGGTTGCATCCGGACCCGGGCCGCCCTATGCCCCGCCGCCGTGAGCACCTCGTCGCCCGCGGTCGCAGCGCCTGCCCGTCTCCTCTCCACCTCGGACCTGGCGATGATCGCCGTCGTGGTCGTCTGGGGGACGAACTACACCCTCGTGAAGGACGCGCTGGAGGGCATGCCGGCGCGGGCCTTCATGTCGCTGCGCTTCGGGCTCGCGGCGCTCGCGATGGGGCTCGTGCTGCTCGCGGTGGAGGGCCACAAGCCGATGCCGTGGAGGACGTTCCTGCGGCTCACCGCGCTGGGGTTCGTGGGCAACACGCTGTACCAGCTGTGCTTCATCGAAGGGCTCGCGAGGACCACGGCGGCCAACAGCGGGATGCTCACGGCGGTGAGCCCGGTGGTGACGGCGGCGCTGGGCGCGGCCCTGGGCATCGAGCGGCTTCGGCGCCCCGTCGTGGCGGGCCTCTCCCTCGCGGTGGTGGGCACGCTGCTCGTCGTCGGGGCCCGGGGCCCCAACCTGGGCGCGGCGACGTGGATGGGCGACGCGCTGATTGTCGGCAGCTCGCTGTGCTGGTCCATCTACACGGTGGGCACGCGCGCCGTGGGCGACGGCGTGTCCGCGCTGCGCGTCACCGCCATCACCATGCTCACGGGCGCCCCGGGCGTCGTGCTGGCCGGGGCCTCCCAGGTCATCGAGATGGACGCGTCGCGCGTGGGCGTCGCGGGCTGGGTGGCGCTCGTGTACTCGGCGCTGGTGCCGCTGGTGCTCGCGTACTTCGTGTGGTTCCGCAGCGTCCAGCAGGTGGGCACCAACCGCACGACGCTCTACGGCACCGGCATCCCCGTGGTCGCCGCCCTCACCGCCTGGGCCATCCGTGGCGAGCGCCCCACCCTGCTCCAGACGCTCGGCGCGGCGCTCATCCTCACAGGGGTGCTGCTCAGCCGCCGCAAGGACACCGCCAGCACCAGGGCCTGAGGAGCGCGCGCTGCCCGCTCAACCGCGAGTCCCACGCTCCAGCGTCAGCGCGTACTCCTCCATCTTCCGGTCGAGCGTGGGCCGGCTGATGCCCAGCAGCTCCGCCGCGCGGACCTTCTTCCAGCCGGACTCGCGCAGCGCCTCCGCGATGGCGTCCCGCTCCAGGCGGGCCACCTGCTCCTGCAACGTGCGCGGCACGTGCCCCACCACGCCCTCGCGCACCTCCGGCGGCAGCTGCGGAATGCCCACGTGGCCCGCCGCGTACACGCGCCCCAGCCGCTCCGCGACCAGCTCCAGCTCGCGGACGTTCTGCGGCCACGGATACTCCGCCAACAGGCGCCGGGCCTCCGGCCCCAGCACCGGCGCCTCCCGCCCGCCCTGCCGCGCGCCGCGCAGCACGAAATGCTCCAGCAGCACCGGCACGTCGCCGCGACGCTCGCGCAGGGGCGGCACCTCCATTTCGAAGCCCGTGAGCCCCCGGGCCAGCGCCGCGTCGAGCTCGCCCCGCGACGCGAGCCGCGACACCGGCGACGCACTGGTGGCGACGATGCGCACGTCCACGGGCTCCTCTCCGCCCTGCCGGGCAGGAGCCGCGCGCCGGGCCAGCATCCGCGCCAGCCGCTCCGCCGCCGGCCGGGGAAGCGCCTCCACGTGGCGCAGCAGCAGCGTGCCCGCGTCCGCGCGCAGCACCGCGGACGTCACCGGCGGCTGGCCCGGCGCGCCCGCGCGGCCGAAGAGCGCCACCTCCACGGCCTCCAGCGGCTGACGGCACTCCACCGTCACCCACGGCCCCAGGGCGCGCGGCGACCTCCCGTGGAGGAAGCGCGCCAGCAGCGCCTTGCCCGTGCCGGGCTCGCCATACAGCACCACCGGGGCGGCGCTGCCCGCCGCGCGCCGCGCCTCCTCCACCACGCCCCGGAACGCCCGTGACGTCCCCAGCGGCGTCACCCACGGCGTCTCCGCGGCCTCCGCCTCGCCGCGCGAGCGCACCGCCGTATAGGCCTCTCCGCCCAGCCGCCCCAGCGACGCGAGCAGCTGGCCCTCGCCCTCGGTGAACGGCGGCTCCTCGCGCTCCACGTACAGCACGCCAAAGGGCATCCCGCCCGAAGCCACCAGCGGCGAGCACAGCGCCGTGCTCGTCCGCCCCAGCTCCTTGCGCTCCAGCGCCGCCTGCACCAGCGCCCGGGGCACCTCCACGGACGCCGCGCCGGACACCGCCGCCGTGCGCAGCCCCTCTGGCCCGCCCAGGAGCGCCGCGGCGCGGTCCGCGTTGAGCGCGTGCGCCGTCTCCTCCGACAGCCGCCGCAGCACCATGGCCTCGCTGGTGGCCCCCAGCAGCGCCGTCCCCGCCGAGTACATCGCCGCCGCCGCCCCCACGTGTGGCAGCACCTCCTCGATGGGCACGTGCTCCGGCTCCGGGGCGCTCGCGCCGGAGGGCTCGTCCACGATGGACACCGGCGGCGGCTCGTACACCGCGATGGTGGCGCCTACGCGCATCCGGTCGCCCGGCCGCAGCACCGCCTCCTCCTGGAGCGCCAGCCGCTGCCCGTTGAGCAGCGTGCCGTTGGTGGAGCCCAGGTCGCGCAGCCGCACCTGCCCCGCGATGGGGTCCAGGAACAGCTGCGCGTGGCGACGCGACACCTGGTCATCTTCCAGCGGGATGTCGCAGGAAGGGCTGCGGCCGAGGGTCAACTGGGAGACGACCTCGTACCGGCGCCCCGCCGAGGGGCCCGTGAGCAGCAGCAATGCCGGCATGCGGGCGGGGAGCCTACCAGCGCACCAAGGGGCACCCGCAAGACGCGTCGGGGTGGACGCGCCGCTACATCGGACGTTCGGCGTTCAACAGAGTCCGCAGCTCGGACTCGTTGAGCGCGCGGCCCTCCCGGGCGATGGCCAGGGCGTTGATCTGCTTCTCCTCCACCTCCACGTGGGCCCCCTTGCGCCACTCCGTGGTGTGCACCGCGCCATCCACCAGCCGGCCCACGACGGAGCCCTCGTCCCGGGCCACCGCCTCCAGCCACAGGTTCTCCACCACCACCTCGCCCTCCGGGTGCGTCTCGAAGGGGGCCCGCACCAGGAACGTGAGGGGCTCCATCAACCCCTTGCGCTGGAAGCGCGCCAGGAACGCGGGCAGCAGCGCCTGCGCCTCCTCGTGCATGGCCTGGGTCTGCTCGGCCGGCTCCTTGGCGAAGCGCTCCCGGTACGTCGCCAGGAGCTCCGCCGTGTTGTGCCGGCCCAGCGGCGACACCACCGTGAGGAACAGCCCCTCGTGGCCCTCGAAGGCGTCCAGCGGCACGCCCAGCAGGTTCGCGCGGGCCTCCTCCGACGGGACCAGGGTGAAGCTCTGGCCCTCGCTGGTGGCCACCTCCGAGCGCAGCGCCGGCCCCTGCGCGAACGCCAGGTCCGTGCACAGCTCGTGGAGGAAGCTCTCCGCGGCCAGGAGGTCGTTCTCCCCCAGGTGGAAGATCTCCACGTCGCGCGCGCCGAACTTCTCCATCCCGTGCGAGTGCACCCACAGCGGCGTGTCCCCCTCCGCCAGCTCGATGGCGTGCAGGTGCACGTGGTCGCGGATGTCGAAGTCCAGCTCCGTGATTTCAACCACGTCCTCGGGCTCGTGCAGCTTGAACGCCGTCAGGTCCACGAGCACGCCCGGCACCTGCTCCATCAGCGTGCGCACGGTCCACAGCGCCTCGAAGACGGGCAACGTGGGCTGCGGGCCGCCCGGCTCCAAGAGGAACGCGTAGCAGGCCTGGGAGCGCTCCACGCGCGCGAAGGCGTCCGGGCTCCCGCTGAACAGCTCCTGGACGACGCGCGGACGGCCGTCGCTCAGGGGCTTGAGCACCACCTTCACCTCCGAGCCGTCCGCCCGCACGGTGAAACCCCAGCCGCCCTCGTGCGGAACGAACTCCACCTCGTCCGTCGCGAACGCCGCGCGCAGCGCGTCCAGGGCCGGCGGCTCGGCCTGCTCGGTGGCCAGGACGTAGACCTCCTTCACAGGTGCTTCTCTATCTGTCGGAAGAGGTCCACGCGGTCCACCAGGTTGGTGAGGTAGTCCAGCTTGTCCGTCCCCAGCACCAGCACCGGCGACAGCGAGTAGCCCTCGAACCACTCCTCGTAGAGGGCGTTGAGGCGCTTCAGGTACGGGGTCGGGATGTCCTTCTCCATGGCCCGCCCGCGCAGGCGGATGCGCTCCTTCAGCGTGGCCACCGGGCAGCGCAGGTAGATCATCAGGTCCGGCGGCCGGAGCGACTGGGCGAGGGTCTGGTACAGCTCCCAGTACGTGGACCAGTCGCGCTTGTCGATGAGCCGCTGCCGGTGGAGGTTCTTGGCGAAGATCTCTGCGTCTTCGTAGAGCGTCCGGTCCTGGAGCACGGTGCCGGCCGTGCGCTCCAGCTCCCGGTGCAGGCGGAACTTGTGCGTCAAGAAGAAGAGCTGCGAGCGGAACGCCCACGTCTTCATGTCCTTGTAGAAGTCCGCGAGGTAGGGGTTCTGGTCATTGGGCTCGAAGGACGGCGTGAGGCCGTACTTCCGGCACAGGAAGGACGTGAGCTCCGTCTTTCCAGCTCCGATGTTGCCCGCGATGGCGATGAACTTTTTCCTGGCCACGCGACCCTTGCTTGTAACCCCAGCGAGCGGCATTCACCAGAAACAATGGCGAGGGGAGCCATGGTAGATAAAGTGCATGCCCCCGCCCCGTTCCGCACGTCCAGGAGCCCGAGCCGGCGCCCCCGCCGCGCCGCCTGCCTGCACGACGGGTGAGCGGCACCCCCGGGGCCCTACCGGTGCTCAGGCCCCCCGGTAGGAGGAAAGGCGACGCATGCTGCGCAAGCTGTGGTGCATTCTCGTGGTCACGGTCTGGTCCATCATCTGCTTCCCGTTGGCCTGCCTCACGATGCTGGTGACGCTCAACCCGTCGCGCTCGGTGTGGTTCGTGCGGACGTACTGGTCTCCGGTGCTCCTGTGGGCCGGCGGCGCGAAGCTGGAGGTCATCGGCCAGGAGCACGTGGACCCGAAGCGGCCCACCATCTACGTGGGCAACCACCTGTCCACGCTCGACATCCCGGCGCACTTCGTCTCCGTGCCGGTGGACTTCCGCTTCGTCGCCAAGACGCAGCTGCGCTTCGTGCCCCTCATCGGCTGGTACCTCTGGCTGGCGGGGCACATCTTCATCGACCGGGGAGACCGCGCGTCCGCCATCGCGTCCCTGGAGAAGGCCGCCCGGAAGATCCGCGCCGGCACCAGCATCTTCCTGTACCCGGAAGGCACCCGCTCCCAGGACGGCCGCGTGCTGCCGTTCAAGAAGGGCCCCTTCGCGCTCGCCCTCAGGGCCCGCGTGCCCATCTGCCCCGTCACCATCGAGGGCACCGACGACATCATGCCCAAGAACTCGTGGAACATCCGGCCGGGCGTGGTGCGCGTGAAGATCGGCCGCCCCATCGACACCACCGGCTTCGCGGACAACGACCGCGAGGGCCTGGCCCGCGCCGTGCGCGCGCAGATCATCGCCGACAGCCTGTCATTGGGCGGCAAGGGCGGTGACCCCGACGCGGCCGTCGCCCCGCCGAACCGCGAGGGCGTCGCGCAGCTTGCCTCCACCGTCACCTCCAAGGCCTCCTGAGCTCCCCGTGCACCTGAACGCGAACCCCCTCCGCTGGCCTGCCGCCCTCCTGGGGCTGGGGCTGCTCGTCACCGGCTGCGGCCATGGCCAGGCCCAGGCCCCCGCGCTGTCTCCCCAGGCCCAGGCGCGCGCGTACCTGGACGGCAACCGGCCCGAGGACGCGGTGAAGCTGCTGCGCGAGCTGCACACCCGCACGCCGGACGACGTGGACGTGGCGCGCGCCCTCACCGAGGCCCAGGTGAAGGCGGGCCACGCGGACGCCTGGGCGGAGGAGCTGCGCCAGGCCATCGAGAAGAACGAGCGCGCGGTGGACCAGTACATGCTGGGCCTGACGCTCTTCTCGCGGGCCCGGGACGCGGGCGCCCCCACCGTGGCCGCCTTCGAGCGCGCCATCTCCCTGTCCCCCACCACCGCGGAGTTCCACTACCGCCTGGGCGTCGCGCGCCTGGAGTCGGAGCAGTACGCCGCCGCGCTGGGGCCGCTGCGCAAGGCCGTGGAGCTGGCCCCCGAGCGCGCGGGCTGGAAGCTGCCCCTGGCCAAGGCCCTGGCCCGCACGGGGGACACACCGGGCGCGGTGGAGGCCCTGGGCACCGTCGTGCGCGGCACCCCCACCCCCGCGGAGGTGGCCACCGCGCGGGCGCTGATGAACCAGCTGGCGGACCCGTTCCAGAACTTCCCCAAGGCGGCGGAGGGGAAGCTGGAGGAGGGCATGCGCTACCTGCACGAGCTGGACGCGCCCCAGCACGCCCTCATCGCCTTCGAGGAGATCCTCCACGACTACCCGGACCTGGCCGTGGTGCACGCGCTCCTGGGGCTGGCCTACCAGCGCCTGGATGACGCCGGCCGCGCCGTGGATGAATTCAAGCAGGCCATCGAGCGCGCCCCCCAGGACGGCAAGAACCAGCTCTACCTGGGAGAGCTGTACCTGTCGCGCCAGCGCACGGACGCGGCCCGCACCGCCTTCGAGAAGGCCGTGGCGCTCAACCCGCTGCTCGACCTGGCCTGGTTCCGCCTGGGCGACCTGCGCCTGGAGGCACGTGATCTGACCACCGCAAAGGAGGCCTTCCAGGTGGTGGTGACGCTGACGCCGGACTCGGTGGCCGCCCGCGGCAAGCTGTCGCTCGTGTACCAGTTGGAGGGGGACTACGCGGCCGCGCAGCGGGAGCTGAAGGTCATCACGGACAAGGACCCGGAGAACACCGAGTTCGCCCTGCGCCTGGGCCTGCTCTACACCGAGGAGGCCCAGAAGGCCCGCCGCCCCGAGGACCGCCAGAAGGCCGCGAGCGAGGCGGAGCGCTGGCTGGGGAAGGTGCTGGAGACCCAGCCCGACAACGCGGTGGCCAGCAAGGCGCTGCAGGTGCTCAAGGGCCAGTAGCCACCGGCGCGCCGCGCCCTCTAGACTCCGCCTCCGATGAGCGACGCGCGCAAACCCGCCCCTCCCAGCCCCCCGCCGCCTCGGACGCCGTCCAATCCCGGCACCCAGCCCCGGGCGGCCACCAGCCCCGGCATGCGCGCCGTGAGCGCCGCCCGCGCGGCCCCCCTGGAGAAGCCCAAGCCGGAAGGCCCCCTGGGCAAGCGCGTGGCGGAGGAGACGTCCAACGTCCTCCTCAACGCCTTCTCCATCCTCAAGGAGCAGGTCGCGGACTTCGCCGCGAGCGACCGCTTCTTCAAGTACAAGGCCGGCATCGTCGCGGGCTGGCTCGTCCTGTCCGTCGCCAGCCTCGGAATCGCGTGCCCGGGCAGCTCGCTGGACACGGGTGACATGGACGCGCGCCTGGTGCTCAGCGACAAGCTGGACCGGCCCTCCGTCACCATCTGGAACGAGAGCAAGGACGTCTGGCGCGACGTCATCATCACCGTGAACAACGAGTACAAGGCCGTGGTGGCGGAGGTGCAGCCCGGCAACTTCGTCACCATCACGCCCAAGCAGCTGCTGGGGAAGAACGGCGGCGCCGCCCCCGCGGACCTCCGCTTCCAGGCGCTGAAGATGAAGAGCGCGGACGACAGCGCCGACCTCACGCCCTCCCTCCAGGAGGAGTGGAAGCGCCTCCTCGAGCCGAAGAAGTAGCCGCCGCGAGGCAACTGGAAACACGAAGGGCGCCCTCCTGAAGCAGGAAGGCGCCCTCGGTGCTTCTTCAGCCCGTCCAGGCCTCACTCACGTGAAGCCTGGAGGCGAACGGCTCAACCCTCGGACTTCGCCTCGGCGGGAGCCTCGGTCGTCTCGGCGGCGGCCGGAGCCTTCGCGGGACGGTCCACCAGCTCGATGAGGGCCATCTCCGCGGCGTCGCCACGGCGGAAGCCCAGGCGCACGATGCGGGTGTAGCCACCCGGACGGGAGGCGTAGCGCTCCTTGTACTCGCTGAACACCTTCTGGAGGACCGCGCGGTCCTTCACGGTGCGAGCGGCAAGGCGCACGTTGGCGAGCCCACCGCGCTTGGCGAGCGTGATGATGCGCTCCGCCAGCGGCCGGACTTCCTTCGCCTTGGGAACGGTGGTGCGGATGGCCCCGTGCTCCAGGAGCGACGTGACCATGTTGTTCAGCATCGCGAGACGGTGGCTCGTGGTGCGGTGCAGCTTCCTCTGTCCGACCTTATGACGCATGCGCGTGCTCCGGGGCCTCTTCCCGAGAACCCCACCACTCCGGCCGTATCAGGTACCGGGTGGGAAGAACGACCCCGACACACAGGGCCGCCGTTGAATCGGGCCCTGTGTACCAGGGCCCCCTGCCTTCGCGCCACCCAGAAGCCGTGTCGGTGGGGAGCGGGACAGGTGCTTCAGGAAACGACGACGCTTCAGGCCTTGGGGGCCGCGGGAGCCGGCGCGTTCTTCGGAGGCCAGTTCTCCAGCTTCATGCCCAGCGACAGGCCCATCTCCGCGAGGATCTCCTTGATCTCCTTCAAGGACTTGCGGCCGAAGTTCTTCGTCTTGAGCATCTCCGCCTCGGTGCGCTGGACCAGGTCACCGATGGACTTGATGTTCGCCTGCTGCAGGCAGTTGGCCGAGCGCACCGACAGCTCCAGCTCGTCCACCGAGCGGAACAGGTTCTCGTTGAGCTTGGCCTCCTCCTTCGGCGCCTCGGCGACGACCGGCTCCTCGGTCTCGTCGAAGTTCACGAACACCGTGAGCTGCTCCTTGATGATCTTCGCCGCGTACGCCACCGCGTCCTGCGGCACCACGGAGCCGTCCGTCCAGACCTCGAGCGACAGCTTGTCGTAGTCCGTGACCTGACCGACGCGCGCGTTGGTGACCTGGTAGTTCACCTTGCGGATGGGCGAGAAGAGCGAGTCGATGGGGATGGTCCCGATGGGCGCGCCCGGCACCTTGTTGGTGGACGCCGGCACGTAGCCCCGGCCCCGGCGGCACGTCAGCTCCATGCGCACCTTGCCACCCTCGGAGACGGTGCAGATGTGGTGACCCGGGTTGAGGATCTCCACGTCCTGGTCCGCGATGAGGTCGCCCGCCTTCACTTCCTTGGGGCCCTCCACCTCGATGCGAAGCGTCTTCGTCTCGTTCGTGTGCATCCGGAGGAGGACCTCCTTCAGGTTCAACACGACGTCCGTGACGTCCTCGGCCACCTCGGGGATGGTCGTGAACTCGTGGTCCACGCCCTCAATCTTCACGGAGGTGATGGCCGCGCCCTGCAGCGACGACAGCAGCACCCGCCGCAGCGAGTTGCCCAGCGTCGTCCCGAAGCCGCGCTCCAGCGGCTCCGCCACGAACTTGCCGTACGTGGGGCTCAGCGAGTCCTGGTCCACTTCCATGCGGCGCGGCTTGATGAGGTCGCGCCAGTTCTTCGCAACAAACGTGTCGGCCATGGGGACTGCTCCTCTGGTCGTGCGCCATCACCCACTTCCCCGTCAGGGTGACGGGAGGACGGGCACGCGGGGGGACTGCGTAACAACCTCGCCTGGCGCGCGCAGGACGCGCCATCCAGGCGACAAAACGACAGGTGACAAAGCGACGACGCCCCGGCCTCATCGACCAGGGCGTCCACCGCGGGAGGGGCCCGCTGGCGGCGGGCCCGGCACCCCTGCTTACTTCGAGTACAGCTCGACGATGAGCTGCTCCTGGATGGGCATCGTCAGGTCCTCGCGGTTCGGGACCGTCTTGACCGTGCCCTTGAACGCCTTCTTGTCCAGGTCGATCCACTGCGGAACGCCACGGCGGTCCACCGTCTCCAGCGCCTCGGAGATGCGGAGCACCTTGCGGCTCTTCTCCGCCACCTCCACCGCGCTGCCCGGCTTCACGGCGAACGACGGGATGTTCACCCGGCGACCGTTCACCTGGAAGTGACCGTGGCGGACCAGCTGGCGCGCCTCGTTGCGCGTGTCCGCGAACCCCATGCGGAACACCACGTTGTCCAGGCGGAGCTCCAGCTGCTGCAGCAGGTTCTCACCCGTCTTGCCCTTGGCCGCGGACGCGCGGTGGTAGTACCCACGGAACTGGTTCTCGAGCAGGCCGTACATGCGCTTGACCTTCTGCTTCTCGCGCAGCTGCACGCCGTAGCCGGAGAACTTCACGCGGCCCTGGCCGTGCTGACCCGGGGGATAGGGGCGGCGCTCGATGGCGCACTTGTCCGTGTAGCAACGGTCGCCCTTGAGGTACATCTTCAGGTTTTCGCGCCGGCAGATACGGCAGGCGCTCGCGGTATAACGAGCCACGGAAACTCTCCTTGCAGATGGTCTGGAGCCGGGCCCGCCGCGAGGCGGGTCCCCGGCCCGAAGCGGTGATTAGACGCGGCGGCGCTTGGGCTGACGGCAGCCGTTGTGCGGGATGGGCGTCACGTCGCGGATGAGGCTGATCTTCAGGCCGGCGGCGGCCAGCGCGCGCAGCGCCGACTCACGGCCCGCGCCCGGGCCCTTCACGAACACCGTCACGCTCTTCAGGCCGTGCTCCATCGCCTTCGCGGCGGCGTCGCCAGCGGCCACCTGCGCCGCGAACGGCGTGGACTTGCGGCTGCCCTTGAAGCCGCGCGCTCCGGCCGACGACCAGGAGATCACGTTCCCGGACACGTCCGTGATCGTGATGATGGTGTTGTTGAACGTGGACTGGATGTGGACCACGCCGTTGAGGATGTTCTTCTTGCCCTTGCGCTTGCTCTTCTTCGCCGCAGGGGTCTCGCCACCCTCGGCACCGGCCGGCGCGGCGGCGGTATTGATCTCGTCAGCCATGTGAATCGCTGCTCCTGGGAGTAGGTGATCAACGCCCGCGCCTCACCTGGGGCGAGGCAGCGGGCGCCAGAGGGTTTAGCGGGCCGGAGCGGCCGGCTTCGCGCGAACGATGCCGCGCTTGGGACCCTTGCGGGTGCGCGCGTTGGTGTGGGTGCGCTGGCCACGAACCGGAAGACCCTTGCGGTGACGCAGACCCCGGTAGCAACCCAGGTCCATCAGCCGCTTGATGTTCATGGTCACCTCACGCCGGAGGTCACCCTCGACCTTGTACTTGGCCTCGATGATCTCACGGATCTTTCGAGCCTGGTCCTCGGTGAGGTCCTTGGTCCGGGTGGTGAGATCGATGCCCGCCTCGGTGATGATGTCGTGCGCGGTCTTGTTACCGATCCCGTAGATGTACTGAAGCGAGATCACCGCGCGCTTGTTGGGCGGCAGATCGATGCCGGCGATACGAGCCATCTTCGGTCTTCCTTCGTTGTGGAGTTGGTCTGAGGCAAGAGTCCCTTGAGGACGCTTAGCCCTGGCGCTGCTTGTGCCGGGGGTTGGAGGCGCAGATGACGCGCACGATACCCTTGCGGCGAACAACCTTGCACTTGTCGCAGATCTTCTTGACGGACGCCCGAACCTTCATGGAGCGAACTTCCTTCCTTCAGCAGAGAAAAGCACAACAGCCGGACCGCACAGGCGGCCGGCCCGGATTACTTGGCCCGGTACGTGATCCGTCCGCGGGTCAGGTCATACGGCGACAACTCGACCTTCACCTTGTCGCCCGGGAGGATACGGATGAAGTGCATCCGCATCTTGCCCGAGATGTGCGCGAGCACCTTGTGGCCGTTGTCCAGCACCACGCGGAACATCGCGTTCGGTAGGGGCTCCATCACGGTCCCCTCGACTTCGATGGAATCGTCCTTCGGCAAGCGTCAACCTTCTTCCCGGACCACGAACCTTCTGGAAGCGCGGCGGGATAACACTTTGGTCCGTAAGTAGCAAGCGCCGCGCGATCTGAAATCTGGACCTCTATCAACACCGACTGACACCACCCTATTTCACCCGGGGTCTGGGGCCCCGTCACCGCCGGGTGAGCACCTCCGGCCCCCGCTCCGAGATCAGGATGGTGTGCTCGAAGTGGGCGGACAACTTGCCGTCCACGGTGACGGCCGTCCACTCGTCCTCCAGGACCTCCACGTCGGGCGTTCCCTGGTTCACCATCGGTTCCACCGCCAGGACCATGCCCGGCCGCAGCTTCATCCCCGCCCCCGCCTGGCCGTGGTTCGGGACCTGGGGCGGCTCATGCAGCTTCCGGCCAATCCCATGCCCCGTGAAGTCGCGGACCACGGAGAACCCCCGTGCCTCCACGTGGGTCTGCACCGCGTGGCCAATGTCCCCGATCCGGTTGCCCGGCCGCATCACCTGGATGGCCTTCTCCAGGGACTGCCGGGTGGCGTCCACCAACGCCTGGGCCTCCGGCGTCACCTTCCCCACCGGCACGGTGCGCGCCGAGTCCCCGAAGAAGCCCCGGTAGACCACCCCGAAGTCCAGCTTCATCAGGTCACCGGCCGCGAGCCGCCGCCTCTTGCTGGGGATGCCATGGACGACCTCCTGGTTCACGGAGGCGCAGAGGACGCCCGGAAACCCGTGGTAGCCCTTGAACGCCGGCCTGGCGCCCTTCTTGGCGATGAGCTCCTCCGCCAGGGCATCCAGCTCCCACGTGGAGACCCCGGGAGCCACCGCCTTCTCCAACTCGTCCAGGATTTCACAGACGATCCGCCCGGCCTCCCGCATCAGGGCGATCTCAGCCGGGCTCTTGATCTCCACCGGGTTCATTCGCCCCTTTCCCTACCGGGCTGCTGCGCTGTCGGGAACCCGCGACCACTGGGGTGGCAGTCCGGACCGGCCCTGCCCCCGCCTCGCTGGCTGCACTCCAGGCTCAGGCAGGGCGCCCGGCGGCCTTCTTGATCTCCTCGTAGATGCCCTCCGGAGACCCGACGCCGTCCACGCTCTTGAGCAGCCCCTTCCTGGCGTAGAAGTCCTTCAGCGGGGACGTCTCCGCGTCGTACTTCTGCAGGCGCTTCTCGATGACCTCCGGGGTGTCGTCCGGACGCTGAACGAGCTCCGTGCCGCACTTGTCACACAGGCCCGCGCGCTTCGGCGGGCTCTGGGTGACGTGGTAGACGGACCCGTCATTGGGGCACACGCGCCGGCCGGAGCCACGCTCGACCAGCGTCGAGTGCGGGACCTCGAGCGACACCACGGCGTTCAGCTGCTTGCCCAGCCGCTCCAGCATCCGGTCCAGCGCGTCCGCCTGCCCCGGGGTGCGCGGGAAGCCGTCGAGCACGAAGCCCTGGGCCACGTCCGGCTCCTTCAGCCGCTCCTCCACGATGCCGATGACGACATCGTCCGGAACGTACTGCCCCGCGGCCATCAGCGGCCCGGCCACCTTGCCCAGCGGCGTGCCATCCTTCACGGCCTTGCGCAGGATGTCCCCGGTGGAGATCTGCGGGATCTTGAAGTCCGCGAACAGCTTCTTTGCCTGGGTACCCTTCCCGGCGTTCGGCGGCCCCAAAAGGATGAGGTTCATGTCGCTTCCTTGTACCTGCGTCCACCCTTGAACGACGAGGCGCCCCTCCCCGCCATTGGAGAGAGGCGCCCGGAACACAACCGATTGACGTCAGGCCGCCACGCGGACCCGACCACGGATGCGCGGACCGCGCGGACCCGCGAAGCCTTCGTAGTTGCGGCTGATGAGGTGACCCTCGATCTGCTGCACCGTGTCCAGCGCCACGCCCACCACGATGAGCAGCGCCGTGCCGCCGAAGGTGAACCGCACGCCCAGCACGCTGCTGATGACGGACGGAATCACGCAGATGACGGCCAGGTAGATGGCGCCTCCGAACGTGAGGCGGTTGAGCGTGCGCTCGATGAACTCCGCCGTCTGACGGCCCGGGCGGATGCCGGGGATGTAGCCACCCTGCTTCTTGATGTTGTCCGCCACGTCATCCGGCCGGAAGGTGAGCGCCGTGTAGAAGTAGGAGAAGAACACCACCAGCAGCACGAACAGGCCGTTGTAGACCCAGAGGTTGCCTTCGATGCTGCGCTGGAAGCCCTGCAGGAAGGGGAACCACGCGCCCAGCGTCGCAGGGAAGGACAGCACCGCGCCGGCGAAGATGGGGGGAATCACGCCCGAGGCGTTCACCTTCATGGGGAAGTACGTGGCCTGGCCCGCGAACATGCGACGGCCCGCCATGCGCTTGGCGTACTGGATGGGCACGCGCCGCATGCCCCGCTCCACGTAGACGACCACGCCGATGATGAGGAGCATGAAGAAGAGCAGGCCCAGCACCGCGGCCACGTTCACCACCTCCTGCGTCGTCAGGTCCAGCAGCGTCTTCGCGCCGGGCAGCACGCGCGCCACGATGCCCGCGAAGATGATGAGCGAGATGCCGTTGCCAATGCCGCGCTCGGTGATGCGCTCACCCAGCCACATGATGAAGGCCGTGCCCGCCGTGAGGCTGACCACCGTCATGAAGGTGAACCAGAGGTTGTCGTTGGGCACCACCACCTGGTTGAAGCCGCCCTGCCCCGCATCGGAGCGGCCCAGCGAGGCCAGCCACCGGGAGATGCCCACGCCCTGCACGATGGACAGCGCGATGCTGCCGTAGCGCGTGTACTGGTTGATCTTCTGGCGGCCCGCGGCGCCTTCCTTCTGCAGGCGCTCCAGGCTGGGCACCACCACCGCCAGGAGCTGGATGATGATGGAGGCGCTCACGTACGGCATGATGCCCAGACCGAAGATGGACATCTGCTCCAGCGCGCCGCCAGAGAAGAGATTGAACAGCGACACCAGGCCGCCCGATTGCTTCTGGGCGTCCATGAACGCGTTCATCGCCGAGCGATCCACGCCCGGCGTGTTGATGAAGATGCCGATGCGGTAGACGGACAGCAGCACGAGCGTGTACGCAAGCCGGCTGCGCAGCTCCGCGATGCGGAAGACGTTGGCGAAGGCGTTCAGGGCCACGGTAATGCCATCCTCTTCAAGAGGTTCTGCCAGCAACAACAAACGCCCCTCTCCGGTTCCGGAAAGGGGCGCGGAAGCCTACACAAGGCTGGGGGCGCGCACCACATCACCGTGATGCGCGCCGGTCACGCCTACGCCCGGGGCTGGCGAGGGGCCTTGACGCCCTTGCCGGCGTGGGCCTTGGCGGCCGACTCCGGCTTGTGCGCCACGAGGGGGAGCTCCTCCACGGAGCCGCCCGCCTTCTCGATGTTCTCGCGGGCGGCCGCGGACACCTTGTTCACCTTCACGCTGAGCTTCTTGGCGAGCTCACCGTGGGCCAGGACCTTCACGCCGTCGTAGCGGCCCTTGACCAGGCCCGCCTGCTTCAGGGCGGCCTCGTCCACCGTGGCGCCCGCGTCGAACACGTGCTCCAGGTCGCCCAGGTTCACCACCGCGTAGACGGTGCGGTTGGGCGGGTTGAAGCCGAACTTCGGCAGGCGGCGCTGCAGCGGGCTCTGGCCGCCTTCGAAGCCTTCGAACCGCATGTTGCCGCTGCGGGCCTTCTGGCCCTTGCCACCGCGGCCAGCCGTCTTGCCCAGGCCGCTACCCTGGCCACGGCCCACGCGCTTCTTGCGGTGCCAGGAGCCCTTCGGGCGCTTCAGATTGGTCAGGATGCTCATGTTGGATCCTCAGTTCTCAGGCCTTGGCCTTGGCGGCCAGGCGCTCCAGGGCGCGGTCCCGGGCGACAATCTTCCGGGGCTTGCGGCGCTTGGGCGCCGGGGCCTCCTGGCTGACCGTCTCCAGGGAGACCAGGTGCTTCACCTTGAACACCATGCCGCGCACCGCCGGGGTGTCCTTCAACAGCCGCTCGTCGCCGAACTTCTTCAGACCGAGGCCCTTGATGGTGGCCAGCATGTCCTCGGAAGAACCCGAGAAGCTCTTCGTCAGCTTAACCTTGAGCGCCATGACTAGCCCCTCGCCTCGCCCGCGAGCTTCTGGGTCTCGACGTCCTTGCCGCGCAGGCGCGCGACCTGCTCCGCGCTGCGCAGCTGCTTCAGGCCAGCCACCGTGGCCTTCAGCACGTTGTGCGGATTCCGCGAGCCCTGGCTCTTGGTCAGGATGTTGCGGATGCCCGCCGCCTCCAGCACCGCGCGCACCGCGCCACCGGCGATGACGCCCGTACCTTCGGAGGCCGGCTTCAGGAGCACCCAGCCGGCACCGAAGTGCCCCAGGATCTCGTGCGGGATGGTGTGGCCCATGCGCGGAACGCGGAACAGGTTCTTCTTCGCGTTCTCGCCGCCCTTGCGGATGGCCTCGGGGACCTCGTTGGCCTTGCCCAGGCCCACGCCCACGTGCCCGTTGCCATCGCCCACCACGACGAGCGCGGCGAACGAGAAACGGCGGCCACCCTTCACCACCTTGGCCACGCGGTTGATGTTCACCACGCGGTCGGTCAGGTCCAGATCGTTCGGATTGATCGGAGTTGCCACTTGAGGAATTCCTTTCTGGTACCTAGAACTTCAGGCCGGCCTCGCGCGCGGCGTCAGCCACGGCGGCGATGCGCCCATGGTAAGGGAAGCCGTTGCGGTCGAACACCACCGCATCGACGTTGGCGGCCTTGCACTTCTCCGCGATGAGGGAGCCCACGCGCTTCGCGTCGGCCTTCTTGTCGCCCTCGTCCTTGCCCTTCAGCTCCTTGGACAGGGACGACGCGAACGCCACCGTGCGGCCAGTGGAGTCGTCCACCACCTGCGCGTAGATGTGCTTGAGGCTCTTGTAGACCGACAGCCGCGGACGCTCCGTGGTGCCGGAGAGCTTCTTGCGGATGCGGTTCTTCCTCTTGAGGCGCTGATCGACAGTCTTGGACATGGCTGCTTCCTTTTCCGTCCGGCGGCGATGCGGCCTTCCGCCGCCGGATGATTCCGCCAGGCCTCACGGCCCGGCGGGGTTGAATGCTCGGCGAAGACGCGGCGACGACTAGGTCGTACCGGTCTTGCCCTCCTTGCGACGGATGCGCTCCTCGGCGTACTTGATGCCCTTGCCCTTATAGGGCTCCGGCGGACGCAGCGAGCGGATATTGACCGCCGTGGCCCCCAGGACCTCCTTGTCCGCCGAGCGGAGCGTGAGCCCCAGGGTCGGGAGGCTGTCCTCGGTGCGAGAGGTCTTGTCGACTTCCGCCGTCACGCCCTCCGGCAGGTTGAACACCACCGGGTGGGAGTAGCCGAGCGAGAAGTGGATGGCCTTGCCCTTCACTTCCGCGCGGAAACCAACGCCGCGGATGTCCAGGCGCTTCTCGAAGCCCGTGGACACGCCCTTCGCCGCGTTGGCGAGGATGGTCCGCGTCAGGCCGTGGAGGCTGCGGGCCTCGCGCGAGTCGTCCTCACGCTGCACCGTCACCTGGCCGTCCTTCACCTCCACCTTCACCTTGGCGGGGAGCTTGACGGACAGCTTGCCCTTGGGACCTTCGAAGTTTACCTGCTGGTTGGCGATGTTGACCTTCGTCTTGTCGCCAAGCTTGATCGCCAGTTTTCCAATCCGACTCATGATTGCCTCGTGCTGTCGTCGCCCGGGGCGCGCTCCTCGCGGGGCGCATCACCCAGGCTCCTGGCTAGTAGACCGTGCAGAGCAGCTCGCCGCCGACCTTCTGCTTCCGGGCCTCGGTGTCCACCAGGATTCCGCGCGAGGTGGAGAGGATGGAGATGCCCATGCCGCCGAGCACCGGCTGGATGTCGCGGGACGCGACGTAGCGGCGCAGGCCGGGCTTGGACACGCGGCGCAGGCCGGTGATGGCCGGGCTGCGGTCCGGGCCGTACTTCAGCTGGACGGTGATCTCGTTCTGCGGCGCGACCTCGTGGACGGTGAAGTCCCCGATGTAGCCCTCGTCCTTGAGGACCTTGATGATCTCCACCTTGAGCTTCGAGTGGGGGATGACGACCTTGTCGTGCCGCGCACGCGAGGCGTTGCGCAGGCGGGTCAGCATGTCGCCGACGGGATCATTGACCGGCATGAAGCACCTTCAAGCAAAGCAGCGGTCCCCTGGGGACGCACCGCACTTGCGGCCACCGCGCCTGCCGGGCCCATCCCGGGGGTTCGCGCTGACCGCCACTTCCCTACCACTTCCACCGGGACCGCCCTGCCCTCTTCAGGACAGGGGCGGTGCCTCGGGTCCAGCGCCTACCAGGACGACTTGGTGACGCCGGTGATCTCACCGCGCAGCGCGCGGTGACGCAGGCAGATACGGCACATCTTGAACTTGCGCAGGAAGGCGCGAGGACGACCGCAGAGACCGCAGCGGTTGTACTGACGCACGGGGAACTTCAGCTTGCGCTTCGCCTGGGCAATCTTGGAGAGCTTGGCCATGATCGATGGGAGTCCTGGGCTCGGTTACTGACGGAACGGCATGCCGAAGTGACGCATCAGCGCGAGGCCCTGCTCGTCGTTCCGGGCGGTGGTGACGAAGCTGATGTTGAGCCCCTTCACCTTTTCGATCTGATCGTAGTTGATTTCCGGGAAGATGATCTGCTCACGCACGCCGAGGGTGTAGTTCCCCTTGCCGTCGAAAGCCTTCGGGGACACGCCCTTGAAGTCACGCACGCGCGGCAGCGCGACGGTGATGAGGCGGTCCATGAACTCGAACATGCGGTCGCCGCGCAGCGTGACCGCGGCACCGATGGCCTGGCCCTGGCGCAGCTTGAAGTTCGCGATGGACTTGCGCGCGCGGGTCACGACCGGCTTCTGACCGGTGATGGCGGCCAGCTGGTCCACCGCCGACTCCAGGATCTTGTTGTTGGCGAGCGCCTCGCCCAGACCCATGTTGACGACGATCTTCTCCAGCCGCGGCACTTCCATGGGGTTCTTGAGCCCCAGCTCCTTCATCAGCGAAGGAACGCCTTCCGCGCGGAAGCGATCCTTGAGGCGCGCCGAGCGGGCCTTCAGGCCCTCCTCGATGTTCGCGGCGAAGCCGACCTTCTTGGCTTCTTCCTTGCCGCGCTTCTTGCTCTTCTTTTCCTTCGAGTCGGCCTTCTTCTCGTCAGCCATCTTTCGATCCTCTGCTTCGGAGCGCCGTCATGGACCCAGCGCGCCCGATCAGTCCTGCGTCTAGAACGTGGAAACACCCAGAGGGAACAACGATTTCAGCCCTCTGGACGCGCACGCCCGCCTGCCCCACCATCGGGTGGGGCAAGGGGCGCGCATACATGCCCGAACACCGACCCCTAGTCAATCAGGGCGTCGCACTGCTTGCAGAACCGCTTGGAGGACTCCCCCTCCTTGCGGATGCCGACGCGGGTCGGCTTGTCGCACTTGGCGCAGACCACCTGGACGCTCGAGAGCGCGATGGTGCCCGGCTTCTCGATGATGCCGCCCTCGGGGGACTGCGGCGTCTTGCGCAGGTGGCGCTTGACCAGGCGCAGGCCCTCGACCGTCACGCGGCCTGCCTCGCGGTCAACCTTCAGCACCTTGCCGCGCTTGGTCGCCGGCGTCTTCTCCGACCGCTCGGCACCGGAGATGACCTGGATGGTGTCACCGACTTTCAGCTTCTGCATGGCTTCCTCACTCTGGCTGTTCGCCGTCAGGCCTGCGTCCTCTTAGAGGACCTCGGGCGCCAGCGAGATGATCTTCATGAACTTACGGGCACGCAGCTCACGGGCGACCGGCCCAAAGATGCGCGTCCCGATGGGCTCCAGGTCCTTGTTGATGAGGACCGCCGAGTTGCCGTCGAACTTGATGTAGCTGCCGTCCGGACGACCCACCTCGCGACGGGTGCGGACGATGACGGCCTTGGCCACGTCACCCTTCTTCACCTTGGAGTTGGGCAGGGCCTCGCGGATCGACACGACGATCACGTCGCCGATGGAGGCGTACTTGCGCTTGGAGCCGCCGAGAACCTTGATGCAAAACACCTTCTTGGCGCCCGAGTTGTCGGCCACATCGAGCACACTCTGCATCTGAATCATGTGAAGTCTCCTCTTGCTCGAACCGGTCCACGCGCGTCATGGCGCACGGACCCGGTGTGGCCTACCTAGACGTTCTTGCTCTTCTCCAGGACCTCGACCACGCGCCAACGCTTGTCCTTCGAAGCGGGCTTGGTCTCGGCGATGCGCACCCGGTCACCCTCGTTGATGGTGACCTTCTTCGGGTAGTCATGGTCCTCGACGTGCGCCTTGTACTTCTCGCGCAGGCTCATGATCTTCCCGTACTTCGGGTGGGGAGCGCGACGCTGGACGGTGACGACCACCGTCTTCTGCATCTTGTTGGAGGTGACGATGCCCACGCGGGTCTTGGGACGACCCCGGGTGGAGGTCTCGGCAGCGGGCGTTTCGGTCGCTTCAGCCATGTTGGTTCTCACTGTCTGTCATGCACCCGGGCCCTCTGCCCGGATGGCCGCGGACACCGGGTGAGCCCGGATGCCCGCGGATGCACTGCTACTACCCCGCCTTGGCCGCCCGGGCCTTCTCGCCCAGGACGGTGAGGATGCGGGCCAGATCGCGGCGGTGCTGCACGCCCTCGGCGGGGCTGTCCAGCGAGCCGGTCCGACGCTTGAGCCGATCCTGGACCAGCGTCTCGCGCAGTTCCTTCGCGCGGTTCTGCAGGTCGTCCGTCGACAGTTCCTTCAGTTCCTTCGCAGTCGCCATCTTGGTCTCCTCGGCGCGGGATGCGGGCGCCCTCCCCTGTCACCAGGTGGAGCGCCCGTCCCGGCGGTGCGTGACTACAGCGAGAGCTCGCTGCGGCGCACGATCTTGGTGAGCACCGGCAGCTTCGCCTGCGCCAGCTTCAGCGCACCGGTGGCGATCTCCTGCGTCATGCCCTCCATCTCGTAGAGGACGCGTCCCGGCTTCACCACCGCGACGTAGTACTCCACGCCACCCTTGCCGGTACCCATACGGGTCTCGGCGGGCTTCTTCGTGATGGGCTTGTCCGGGAAGATCCGGATCCAGATCTTGCCGCCGCGCTTCACGTGGCGGGTCATCGCGATACGGGCCGCCTCGATCTGACGCGAGGTGATCCATCCCGGCTGGAGGCTCACCAGGCCGAACTCACCGTAGGTGAGGTCGCTGCCGCGGTGGGCCGAGCCGAACATGCGGCCCTTCTGCATCTTGCGGTATTTGGTTCGAGCAGGCTGAAGCATGGTCGCTGTCCTTCGTGCCTCACGCGCAGGGCGGGCTTATCAAGGCCCGCCCCGCCGGGGGCGAATTACCGGTTGGTGGGCATGGGGGGCTGGCCACCCTTGCCCGGGAGAACCTCTCCCTTGCAGATCCAGACCTTGCAGCCAATCTTGCCGTAGGTCGTCTTGGCCTCGGCGAAGCCGAAGTCGATGTCCGCGCGGAGGGTGTGCAGGGGCACGCGGCCCTCGCGGTACCACTCGTAGCGGGCCATCTCGGCGCCACCCAGGCGGCCGGAGCAGGCCACGCGGATGCCCTTGGCCCCGAACTTCATCGCGGTCTGCAGCGCCTTCTTCATGGCGCGGCGGAAGGCGATGCGGCGCTCGAGCTGCGTGGCGATGTTCTCCGCCACGAGCTGCGCGTCGGTCTCGGCCTTGCGGACCTCGACGATGTTCAGGAAGACCTCGTTCTTGGTGAACTGCTGGAGGTCCTTCTTGACGGTCTCGATGCCAGCGCCGCGCTTGCCGATGACGATGCCCGGACGCGCGGTGTGGACGTTGACCTTCACCTTGTTGGCGGCGCGCTCAATCTCCACCTTGGACACGCCCGCGTGGTTCAGCGACTTCTTGACGAACTCGCGGATGCGGATGTCCTCGTGGAGCCACTGAGCGTAGTTCTTGTGCTCGAACCACTTGGAGTCCCAGGTCTTGATGACGCCGAGCCGGAACCCGATCGGATGAACTTTCTGTCCCAAACTGATTCTCCTTGGTGCGTCCGGGCAGGGCCCGACGGGTCCTACTTCTTGGCCTCGGCCAGCACGACGTGGACGTGGGCAGACTTCTTCTGGATGGGCGTCGCGCGCCCCATGGCGCGCGGCATGAACCGGCGCTGCGTGGCGGCCTGGTCCACGGAGATGGTCTTGACGTAGAGGGTATCCACGTCGACCTGGCCCTTGGACAGGTCCGTCGCGTTGGCAACGGCGCTCTTGATGAGCTTCTCCACCGGCCGCGCGGCGGCGCGCGGGGTGAACTTCAGGATGTTCAGGGCGGCCTCGACAGGCTTGCCCCGGACGAGCGCCGCGACGAGGGACAGCTTGCGCGGGCTCATGCGCAGGTGACGCAGATGTGCAGTCGACTCCATGGTCATCTCCTCAGGCTCTCAGGCGTACGTGCGGGCTACTTGCCCGGGGCCTTGGCGACCTTCTTCTCCGCCGAGTGCCCGCCGAAGGTGCGCGTCGGAGCGAACTCGCCGAGCTTGTGGCCCACCATGTTCTCCGTCACGAACACCGGAATGAACTTCTTGCCGTTGTGCACGGCGAAGGTGTGACCCACGAACTCAGGGAGAATCGTGGAGCGCCGGGACCAGGTCTTGACGACCGCCTTCTTGTTCGCGGCGATCATCCCCTCGATCTTCTTGAGGAGGTGATCGTCGACGAACGGACCCTTCTTGATCGAACGAGCCATGTTTCAAATCCTCTTACTGGCTGCGCGCGCCCTGGCGGCGGCCGCTCACGATGAACTTGTCGGTGCGCTTGTTGGTGCGCGTGGTGAGACCCTTGGTCTTCTTGCCCCAAGGCGACACCGGGTGGGGGTTACCCTGGCCGGACTTGCCCTCACCACCACCGTGCGGGTGGTCGACGGGGTTCATGGCCAGACCGCGGACGGTGGGACGGATGCCCAGCCAGCGGCTCTTACCCGCCTTGCCGATGCGGATGATTTCGTGCTCGATGTTGCCCACCTGACCCACGGTGGCGCGGCACTCGATGAGCACCTTGCGCACGGCGCCCGAGGGCATACGGACCTGGGCGTAGCGCTCCTCCTTCGCCATCAGCTGGCCGGAGGTGCCCGCGGAGCGGATGACCTGGGCGCCACGGCCCGGCTTCAGCTCCACGTTGTGGATGACCGTACCCACCGGGATGTTCTGCAGCGGCAGGCTGTTGCCCGGGCGGATGTCGGCGGTGGCGCCGGCGAACACGGTGTCGCCCACGCTCAGGCCCACGGGGGCGAGGATGTAGCGCTTGTCGCCGTCCGCGTAGTGCAGGAGGGCGATGTTGGCGGTGCGGTTCGGGTCGTACTCAACCGCGACGACCTTGGCCGGCACGCCATCCTTGTCCCGACGCTTGAAGTCGATGACGCGGTAGCGGCGCTTGTGCCCCCCACCCTGGTGGCGGCGGGTGATGTGCCCGTGGACGTTGCGGCCACCGGAGCGCTTGATGGGCTCGGTGAGCGACTTCTCCGGGGAGTCCTTGGTGATGTCCGCGAAGTCGGACACCGTCATCAGACGGCGGGCGGCGCTGGTCGGCTTGTACTTCTTGATGCCCATGGTGTGTTCCTCTCAGGCGGATCCGGACGCCAGTGGCGTCAGACCGCTCCCCCTTCGAAGAGTTCGATCTTGTCACCCTCCTTCAGGGTGACGACCGCCTTCTTGAAGTTGGGGCGCTGGCCGATGTTCTTGCCCACCCGCTTCGTCTTGCCACGCACGATGTTGGTGCGAACACCCTCCACCGTGACCTTGAACAGGGCCGTGACCGCGCGGGACACGTCGTGCTTCGTGGCCTTGCGGTCCACGATGAACGAGTACTGGCGGAACTTCTCCCGGGCCTTGTCCAGCTTCTCCGTGATGAGCGGGCCCTTGATGACGTCGTTCAGGTTCATGACAGGGACCCCTCGAGCGCCTTGGCGGCGGCGGAAGTCAGGACGATGTGCGAGTGCTTGAGCACGGACTCGAGGTTGAGGCCCTCGGGCGGCAGCACGTCGAACTTCGCCAGGTTGCGCACGCTGCGGTGCAGGTTGGTGTTGCCGCGCTCGTCGATGACCAGCGCGTTCTGGAGCTTCATGCGCCGGGTGAGCACCTCGAAGGCCTGCTTCGACTTCGGGGCGTCCAGCTTGAAGCCATCCAGGATGATGAGCTGCTTCTCCCGAGCGCGCAGGGACAGCGCGGCGCGCAGGGCACCACGGCGGACCTTGCGGGGCGGCCGGTAGAAGTAGTCGCGGGCCTTGGGGGCCATCGCCTTGCCGCCGCCCACCCAGTGGGAGGCGCGGATCGAGCCCTGGCGGGCGCGACCGGTGCCCTTCTGCTTCCAGGGCTTCTTGCCGCCGCCGCTGACGAGCGAGGTGTTCTTCACCCCGACCGTGCCCCGGCGCCGGTTGATCTGCTGCATCTTCGCCACCTCGTAGAACAGGTGGGTGTTCGGCTCAGCGCCGAAGATCTCGTCGGACAGCTCGATCTCCGACACCTTCTTCAAATCCAGGTCGACTACGTCAAACTTCGCCATGGCACTTTCCTCGGGGGTCAGAGTGAAACCACTCCGACGCCATCCCGCTTCCTAGGACTTGATCTCGACGTCAACGCCGGCAGACAGATCCAGCTTCATCAGCGCGTCCAGCGTCTGCTGGGTCGGCTCGAGGATATCGAGCAGGCGCTTGTGCGTGCGGATCTCAAACTGCTCGCGGCTCTTCTTGTCCACGTGCGGCGAACGCAACACGGTGAACTTGTTGATGCGCGTCGGCAGGGGGATCGGACCAGCCACCTTGGCGCCCGTGCGCTTGGCCGTCTCGACGATCTCCCCAGCACTCTGATCCAGGAGCTTCGAGTCGTACGCCTTCAGCCGGATGCGGATCTTCTGTGTCGCCATTCGCAAGAACCTCTTTGAACGACCTCTGGGAACCGTGAGGCGGTACGCCCGTCAACGCCTGGATTTCAGAGAACCGTTTCTTCGGAACGAAGGGGCGCGGTGTGTACCACCACACCCCAGGGGTTGCAACTGGATTCCCACCGGCTCCCCGGAAAGGCCCCCAAGGGCCCCACCCGGGAGCTGGTGGACTGAGCACTACGCGATGATTTCAGCCACGACGCCCGCGCCCACCGTGCGGCCGCCTTCACGAACCGCGAACCGGAGCTCCTTCTCCATCGCGACCGGGGTGATGAGCTCCACCTCGATGGCGATGTTGTCGCCCGGCATGACCATCTCGACGTTGTCCGGCAGCTTCACCGTGCCCGTCACGTCCGTGGTGC
>NZ_JAYESI010000038.1:0-69786 GCF_041903675.1 Corallococcus sp. RDP092CA
GCGGAGCCCCTGCCGGACCGGTTTGGCCGAACCCGCGCGGTCCACTCCGTCGCGATTCCTGGGCGCTTCACGTCCGGACCTGATTGGCCGAACCGAACAGCGACCTGATTGGCCGAGCCTTGACACTAGCGGGACGCCAGCGTCTCCAGCTCCACCGTGCCCAGGGCGCGCGCCAGCTCCGCGCGGGAGGTGGCCAGGTCATACGTCGCCTGCACCTGCTGGGCGGAGGCGTTGGTGAAGGCCACCTGCGCGTCGCTCACCTCGATGATGTTGCCCACGCCCGCGCGGTAGCGCCCCTCCGCCAGCCGCAGCCGCTCGCGGGCGTTCACCTGGGCCTCGTCCGCGGCGCTGAGCGCCTCGCGCGTGGCCGCCACGTTGAGCCGGGCCTGCTCCACCTGGAGCCGCACCTGCTGCCGGAGCGCGTCCTTCTGCGCCTGGAGGTCGCGAAGGTTGGCGTTGGCCTCGCGCGTCTGCGCGTTGACGAGCCCGCCCTGGAACAGCGCCCAGCTCAGCTGGATGCCGCCCTGCGCGCTCAGCGTGGCGCCGTTGAAGGGGTTCTCCCCCACGTCGGACAGGTTGCCCGTGGCGCTCAGGCTGGGCAGGTGGCCGGCCTTCGTCACCTTCACCTGGGACTCCTGCGCGGCGATCTGCCGCGCGCGCGCGGCGACGTCCGGGCGGGCCTCCAGCGCGCGCTTCACCAGCGCGTCCAGCGCCTCGTCCTCGCCCGCGATGGCCGCCACCGTCACGTCCTGCACGGTGTAGTCGGTGGCCGTCTCCACGCCCATGGTCTGGTTGAGCTGCGCCTTCGCGGTGGCGTAGGCGTTCTGCGCGCGGATGAGCGCCACCTGCGCGTTGGCCTTCGCGGTGCGCTGCTGGAGCAGGTCGATCTCCGGCCGCGAGCCCACCTGCACGGACGCGTTCACCTGGTTGAGCCGGGCCTCCTCGCTCTGGAGCGTCTCGCGCGCCACGCCCAGGAGGGCCTTCTGCGTGAGGACGTTGAAGTACGCCGAGCGCACGTTGCGCAGCGCGTCCTGGAGCACCTGCTGCTGCGAGTCCTCCTGCGCGCCCGCGGACTCCTTCGACGCGTTGTAGCGCCCCGACGTCTTGCCGAAGTCGTAGATGAGCTGGTTGGCGCTGAGGCTGCCGCTGAAGCGCCGCGTGGAGTTGGACACCACGCCGGTGTCGCTGCCCGGCACGTTCTGGATGACGGCCCGGTTGCTGGTGCCCAGCGTGTAGCCAGCGCTGGCGCTCACCTGCGGCAGGAAGCTGGAGAAGGACTGGTCCACCCGGGCGTACGCCGCGTCGGTGCTGGCCTGGGCCGAGCGCAGCGACGGCTGGTTCTGACGCGCCAGGGCCTCCGCGTCCGCCAGCGTGATGACGCGCCCCTCGGCGGCCTCGGACAGCGACAGGGACTGCTGCACGGCCGGGGGCGTCACGGGCTTCGCCGGGTCCTGGGGCGGGGTGGCCGGGGCCTGCGCGCGCGGGGCGTCGGGCTGGGCCGCCTGGGCCCCCGCGACCACGGGCAGGACACACAACGAGAGCGTCAACGGAAGCGACCGCATCACTCGTACCTCAGTGCATCGATGGGATCCAACAGGCTCGCCTTGCGCGCCGGATACAGCCCGAAGACGACCCCGACCAGGCCGCTGAACACGATGGCCAGCAGCGCGACGTCAGGGCGGACCAGCATGGGCCAGCCGAACTGCGCGGCGAGCAGCTTCGCCACGCCCAGCCCCACGGCCGCGCCGATGACGCCGCCCAGCACCGCCAGCGTCAGCGCCTCGATGAGGAACTGCGCCAGGATGTCGCGCGGCCGCGCGCCCACCGCCACGCGCACGCCGATCTCGCGCGTCCGCTCGGTGACGCTCACCAGCATGATGTTCATGATGCCGATGCCGCCCACCACCAGCGACACCGCCGCGATGGCCGCGAGCAGGAGGCTCATCGTCTCCGTGCTCTGCTGCTGACCGCTGGCCACCTCCGCCAGGTTGCGCACGTCGAAGTCGTTGGCGTCGTCCTCGTTCAGCCGGTGGCGCTCGCGCAGCAGGTTCGTCACGTCCGTCTGGGCCTTCGCCGTGAGGTCCGCGCTGGCGGCCTGCACGAACACCGCGCCGGTGATGTACGCGCCCAGGCTCTGCGCCTGCACCTGGCGCTTGAACGTGATGGCCGGCACGAACACCGTGTTGTCGAAGTCCTGGCCCACCGGGGACTGGCCCTTGGGCGCCGTCACGCCCACCACGGTGAAGGGCGTCTTGTTGATGCGGATGACCTGCCCCACGGGGTTGAAGCCCTTGCCGTAGAGGTTGTCCACCACCGTCTGGCCCAGCACCGCCACCTTCGCGCCCGCCTCGTTGTCCGCGTCCGTGAAGTGCACGCCCTGCGCCATGGTCCAGCTGCGCACGGTGAAGTAGTCCGTCGTCGTGCCGATGACGCTGGTGTTCCAGTTCTGGTCCTCGCTGAACACCTGCGCGTTGGAGCGCATCTCCGGCGCCGCGCCGCGCACGCTGGACAGCTGCGAGCGCACGGCCTCCAGGTCGTCCCAGGTGATGGTGGGCTGGCTGCCGAAGCCGCCGCGCGCGCCGCCGGACTTGGACGAGCCCGGCAGGATGATGAGCAGGTTGGTGCCCATGGAGTCGAAGACCTGCTGCACGCTGGCCTTCGCGCCGTCGCCAATGGCCACCATGGCGATGACCGCGCCCACGCCGATGATGATGCCCAGCGCGGTGAGCACCGAGCGCGTCTTGGAGCGCAGGAGCGCCCGGAGCGCCAGGATGACTGTTTCCAGGATGTTCATGCCCCCACCTCCTCGGCGGGCACCACCGCCGGGTGCGGCGTCTGGCGCTTGTCGTTCACGATGCGCCCGTCCTTCACCACCACCACGCGCTGGGTGTACTCGGCCACGTCCGGCTCGTGCGTCACCAGCACCAGCGTGAGGCCCTCCCGCTGCAACTGCTGGAACAGCGCCATCACCTCCACCGTGGTGCGCGAGTCCAGGTTGCCCGTGGGCTCGTCCGCGAGGATGACGCGGGGCCGGCCCACCAGCGCCCGCGCGATGGCCACGCGCTGCTGCTGACCGCCGGAGAGCTGCTTCGGGTGGTGGTCCAGCCGGGCCCCCAGCCCCACGCGCTCCAGCGCCTCCTTCGCGCGGACGCGGCGCTCCTTGGCGGGCACGCCCGCGTAGAGCATGGGCAGCTCCACGTTCTCCAGCGCGGTGGTGCGCGCCAGCAGGTTGAAGCTCTGGAAGACGAAGCCCAGGGTGCGGTTGCGCACGCGCGCCAGGCCGTCGCGGTCCAGGCGGGCCACCTCGCGGCCGTTGAGCAGGTACTCACCGGAGGTGGGCCGGTCCAGGCAGCCCAGGATGTTCATCAGCGTGGACTTGCCCGAGCCGGAGGAGCCCATGATGGAGACGAACTCCCCGGGCTCCACCGTGAAGTCCACGCCGCGCAGGGCCCGCACCTCCACGTCGCCGGACTTGTACACCTTCACCACGTTCTTGAGCTGTATGACGGGGGGAGCCCGCCTCGTGTCCGAGTCCATCTCGCTGCCTCTGTCCCTTCCCCTGCCCTCGAAAGTGATTGGAGCGGCCGCCCGCGCCTAGAACGGGCCCCGGCGCATGCCGCCGCCCATGCCCCGGCCGCCGCCACCCGGGCCGCCGACGGGGCTCGCGCCGGAAGGCGCCGCGGAGGGCGTCGCGCCCGCCGCCGAGTTCGCCGCGGTGATGACGCGGTCGCCGGCCTTCAATTCACCCTCCACCACCTCCGTGTACGTGCCGTCCGTCATGCCGGTGCGCACGTTCACGGCCACGGGCTGCGGCTTCTGCTCCGGCTGGCGGCGCAGCACGTAGACGGTGCGCATGCCGGCGGGGGCCTGCGGGGCCGGCGCCTGCGCGGGCGCGTTCGCCGCCGGCACGGGGCGGTAGCGCAGCGCCGTGTTGGGCACGGACAGCGCCTGGTCCTTCTGCTGCGTGATGATGGTCACGTTGGCCGTCATGCCCGGCTTGAGCTTCAGGTCCGGGTTCGGCACGTCGAGCACGGCCAGGTAGGTCACCACGTTCTGCACGGTGATGGCCTCGTTGCGGATCTGCCGGATGGTGCCCTCGAAGGTCTCCCCCGGGAACGCGTCCACGGTGAAGGTGGCCTTCATGCCGGGCTGCAGCTTGCCCACGTCCGCTTCCGCGATGCTGGTGTTGACCTGCATCTTGCGCAGGTCCTCCGCGATGGTGAAGAGCACGGGCGCCTGGAGGGACGCGGCCACCGTCTGGCCCACGTCCACGCTGCGCGAGATGACGATGCCGTCCGTGGGCGACACGATGGTCGTGTACTTGAGGTTCACCTCCGCCTCGTTGAGCGCGGCCTGCGCCTGGGCCACCGCGCCCTCCGCGGCGGTGACCTCCGCCTGCCCGTTGGCGGCGGCGGACTCGGCGGTCTCCAGCTCGGACTGGGAGATGAACTGCTGGGCGCGCAGCTCGCGCGAGCGCTCGGCCTGCTTCTTCGCCACGTCCGCGTTGACGCGCGCCTTCTGGAGGTTCGCGCGCGAGGCCGTCATGTTCGCCTTCGCCCGGTCCAGCGCGGCCTGCACCAGCTGCGGGTCGATGCGGGCGATGACCTGCCCCTTCTTGACCTGCGAGTTGTAGTCGACCATCAGCTCCTGGATGCGCCCGGAGACCTGGCTGCCGACCTGCACCGTCACCAGCGCCGCCACGCTTCCGGTGGCCGTCACCTTGGCCGTGAGCTTCCGGGCCTCGGCGGGGGTCGTCTCGTAGGTGATGGCGTCCGCCTGGCGGCCGGCGCGCACGCGCCAGAACGCCACGGCGCCCGCCACCACCAGGATCGCCAGGATCCAGGCCCAGCGCGGCATGCCGCGCTTGCGACCCTCGTCCTCTTCCAGCTCCACCGGCGCCAGGGCCGGCGCTTCCCGCGGCATCTCGCTCAAGGCCTTCATGCCCCTATGTCTACGTTTTGAAATGTTTCGGCGAATCTCGTCTCTATTACGAAAGATGACCTGCGGCGAGGCGGCCGCCCGGTGTGTCCGCGGCTCCCACTCCGGGGAGCACGACGCGCGCGGTGGTGCCCTGGCCGGGCTGGCTCTCCAGGGTGAGCAGGCCGTGGTGCGCGTCCAGGATGCGGCGCACCAGCGCCAGCCCCAGCCCCACGCCGCCCGTGGTGCGGGCGCGGCTGCGGTCGGTGCGGAAGAACGGCGTGCCCACGCGCGCCAGGTCCTGCGCCTCGATGCCGATGCCCTGGTCCCGCACCTCCACCTGGAGGCCGCCGCCCTCCGACCGGGCGTGCAGCGTCACGGTGGTGCCGGGCTCGGAGTACTTCCCCGCGTTGTCGAGCAGGTTGTCCAACACGCGCCGCAGTAGCACGGGATCCGCCTCCAGCGTGGGCAGCGCGCCGTCCACCTGGACCTCCAGCCGGTGCTTCGGCCGGGCGGTGCGAAAGCGGGCGACCGCCTTGTCCACCAGCGCGTTCGCGTCCACGCGCTCCAGGCGCAGGGGGGGCACGGCGCCGCTCGCTCCCTCCGTCACCAGCTCCAGGCGGGACGTGGTGAGCACGTCCTCCACCAGGCGCTCCAGCTCGGACAGGTCCTCGGTGATGTCGGGCAGCAGCTCGCGCGCCGTCTGCGCGTCGCCCTCGGCGGCCAGGTCCAGCGCCACGCGGATGCGGGACAGCGGCGTGCGCAGCTCGTGCGACACGTTGGCGAGCAGCTCCTTCTGCGAGCGCAGGAGCTGGGTGATGCGACCGGCCATCTCGTCGAAGGCCTCGGACACCAGGCCCAGCTCGTCCGTGCGGCGCAGGCCCGCGCGCACGTCCAGCCGGCCGGCGCCGAACGCGCGAGCCGCGCTGGCCAGCTTCTCCAGCGGGCCCGCGAGCGTGCGCGCGAACACGACGGAGGTGATGGCGGTGCACGCCAGCACGAGCCCCACGATGATGGCCGTCTGCCGGTCGTTGTCCGGCGGCGGGGGCGGCGGGGGCAGGGACACGGCGGCGTAGACCTGGACGGGGCCCGGGTAGGGGCTCACCACCAGCATGCGGCCCGGGCCGCCCCCGGCGCCGGGGAACGGGCCGCGCGGGCCGCCGCGGGTGACGCGCGAGGAGACGGCGGAGAGCTCCTCGGGGCTCAGCGCGGGCGCGGGGTCCGACCGCGTGTTGCCGAGCAGCGCCCCGTCCGCGGCGCGCAGGGTGACGCGCATGCCCATGCGCTGCTGGGCGCGGTCGAGCGACGCCTGGAGCGCGGCGGGGTCTTCGCGCAGGGCGGACCACTCGTCGACGAAGTAGGACAGCTCGTCGTCGAAGCGGTTGCGCCAGGACTCGTTGCGCAAGAGGTCTCGCGCGAGCATGAGCGACACGCCCACGAGGAGGATCTGGATGACCCCCACCAGGTAGATGCGGGGGAGCAGGCCCATGGGGAGGCGGAAGAAGCGGCGGGCCTTCACGGCTCCGCCTCGGTCTCGGTGGCCAGCATGTAGCCGGCACCGCGGACCGTCTTGAGCAGGCGCGGGTTGCGGGGGTCCAGCTCCAGCTTCTGGCGCAGGCGGAAGATGTGCACGTCCACGGAGCGGTCGAACACCTCGTCCGCGCTGCCCTTCACCAGGTCGAGCAGCTGCTCGCGGCTGAGGACGCGGCCGGCGCGCTCGGCCAGGACGCGCAGCAGGCTGAACTCGTAGGTGGTGAGGGACAGCGGCTTGCCGTCCAGGGACGCGCTCAGGCTGCGGGGGTCCAGCACCAGGCGGCCCGCGTGCACGGGGTGGCTGGTGGGGCCCACCTTGCCGCGCGCGCGGCGCACCTGGGCGCGGATGCGGGCCAGCAGCTCGCGCGACGAGTAGGGCTTGGGCAGGTAGTCATCCGCGCCGGACTCCAGGCCCAGGACGCGGTCGGCCTCCTCGCCGCGCGCGGTGAGCATGATGATGGGGACGTCCGTGCGGGTGCGCAGCTCGCGGCAGACCTCCAGGCCGTCGCGGCCGGGGAGCATGAGGTCCAGGAGGATGACGTCGAAGGCGTGGCGGGACGTCTGGAGGAGCGCGTCGGTGCCGGAGGCGGAGACGGTGACGATGATGCCGTGCTCCTGGAGGTAGCGGGCGGTGAGCCGCGCCAGGCGTTCATCGTCCTCGACGAGCAGCACCTGGATGGTGGCTTCCTCGGAGGTCGTGGGGCGTGGGGTCGTCTCCATGGGTCGGGTCTCCGCGTGGGGTGCGGACCGGAGGCGAACGAGGGCCCGGACTTCTCTCCGTTAAGTCCGGCCCCCGCGGTCCGCCTCCGGACCGCGACCTGCAACCTCTCACCCCTACATTTCCAGGGGGCTACGGGCGCATGACGAAATATTACGGACGGAGGTCCGGCGGGTCATCCCAGGGGCATGCAGGGGGACGGCCGCAACGGGCCGAAATTCAGTCCGCGCCATGGCGCCGGGCGAGCGCCCGCCGGTCCACCCTGCCCGCGGGGGTGCGAGGCAGGGCATCCAGGCGCCGCAGGGTGCGCGGCCGTTTGCAGCGGGCCAGCCGGTCCGCGCAGAAGGCCGTCAGGGCCTCCAGGGTGGGCGAGGCGCCGGGCCGGGGTGGCCGGCGAGGACTCCTTCGACAGGCGGGCCTGGGACCTGGGCGCGCTGCTGGGCGTTCCCGTCCCACCGCGCCCCTGGCCCGCGAGGCACGGGCGCGCGGAACGCGCCCGTGCCTCACGTCACGTCATCAATCCCGCGAGGCGAAGTGCGCGGAGATCTTGTTCCACACCGCCGGGGTGATGCCCATGCTCAGGTGGTCATAGGCCATGCCCTCCTGCTTCGCGTCGGCGGTCCTCTTCGCGGCCGTCCAGCCCTGGGTGAGCTGGGTCATCGCCGCGATGCTCGCCTCGAAGAGCACGCCGTCGCTGCGCAGCGCGGACGTAGTGGACGTCATGCCGTCCGTCTCGAACGGCTGGGACCCGCCCGCCGTGCCGTACAGCACATAGAGCGACGGCAGGCGCGAATCCAGGCCGTGCTCCGCCAGGCGCGTGATGAACCTGCCGCCCATCTCCATGGCCGCCGCCATGCCCAGGCCGTCCATGATGCGGTACTTGCCGTAGCCCAGCGAGTCGTACGCCTCCCGGTTCATGTTCGTGTTGTACGCGTGGAACGCGAAGCACGGCGAACCCGCCGGGTCGAACGCCGTCGTGCGGCACACGCGGTGGTCGCTCGACTGCATGTAGCCCGCGGCGATCCAGGGGTTCAGCGGGTTGTAGATGAGCTTCGTGTCCAGCCAGGGGAAGTAGCGGTTCTCGTCCGGATCGATGTCGTCCCACGCGGACGCGCTGCGGTCCGGGATCGGGTACGTGCCGCGCAGGTCGTACGCCGCCTGCAACTGGCCCGGGTACGCCGTCACGTACTTGCCGCTGTCGCTCACCGAGCCGAAGAGGCTCATGTTGTACTCGTCGAAGTTGAACGACGACGCGGACAGCCCCTGGTTCGTGTTCAGCGCCTTCAGCGTGCTGCTGGACACCGGCGTGCCCGTGCTGGACAGGCCCGTGATGTTCGACAGGTAGATGCGGCGGAAGTAGTCCGGCCACGTGCCGCCGGAGCCCGCGCACACGCTCTCCGCGTAGGGGTTCTTGAACCAGGGCACGTCATACCCGAACGTCACGCACTGGAACGCGGAGAAGTACGTCCAGGGCATCGGGCCGCGGCCCACCGGCGCGTTGGAGGCCGTGCTCGCGATGGTCAGCGTGTGGATGGGGTGGCGGAAGTTCAGGTCGATGCCCTTGTGCGGGCCGGACAGCGGCACGTACACGCGCACCGAGTCGTCATACGCCGGCACCTGCGACGCCTGCTCCTTGGCCAGCCGCTCGAAGAAGCGCGTCGTGCTGAAGCCGCCCCACGTCGCCGCGTTCGCCAGCCAGGGGTCCACCGCCAGCACGCCCTTGCTCCACGCCACCACGTCCACCCGCGGCACGCCCGGGTGCAGCGCCTTGATGCGCTGGACGGCGTTGGCCACGTGGATGGCGTGGTTGAAGTTGTCGCCGTGGAACGAGCCGAACGTCACCGCGTACACGCAGCGGCCCTTCGACTCCAGGTCCTGCACCATGCCCGTCAGCTGCGCCGCGCCGTCGTAGGTGCCGCCCGAGCCGTTGTTGCCGTTGGGGAACAGCCACACGTTCGCGTCCTGGATGGCGCCGTGCACCAGCAGCGTCGGCGTCTTGTTCACGTCGCAGGTGCGCGCCGCGGTGGCCCGCCCCTTGTGCAGCAGGACGAAGCGCGCCTCCGGCCTGGTGGGGCCGGGCGTGGGGCAGGTGGCCCCGGTCGTCGTGGCACAGCTGTTCCCGTAGTAGAGGTTGAACGCGTTCACCAGCTGCTGGTTCAGCGAACCGAAGTACGTCTTCAGCGGGTAGTCGCTGGACTGGTACGTGTCCTGGTCACGCAGCTTCAGCGTGCGCGGGTTGTAGTACTCCGTGCGGAAGCGCTGCTTGCCTTCCAGCAGCTCAATCTGCCCCCAGGACCACGAGGGGGGCGTGTACGTGCCCACCACCCGGTAGTTGCCGGTGAAGGTGGGGACGGCGTCGAAGTACGGGGCCAGGTCCGCGTCCAGCGGAGCCTCGGCCGTACCGACGGCCTCTTGAACCGGGGGTGCTTCCGCGGGGTTCTCGGCCCCGCAACCTGCCATCAGCAATGCGGCCGTGAGCGACAGACTCCAGGTGCTTCGCATGCGGACCTCCGGGTAGGTGAAGGGTGCGGCGACAGCGGACTGCGACAGCGCGTGGACGCACGGGACACACGACGGGCCCCAGGGGCTCCCCGGAGGGCCCTCGCGTGACTCGGGGTGCGTCAGGGACGGCTAGCGGGCGTGCTCGCGCAGGAACGGGACGAGCAGGTCCTGGAACTCCTGCGTCTTCTCCAGGTGCGGGCTGTGGCCCGTGTCCTGGAGGACGACCTCGCGGTAGCGGCCGCCGTTGGCCTTGTAGCGCTCCATGACCTTGCGCATCTGCGACACCATGGGCTGCGGCGGATACACCTCGTCGCCGGGCCAGCCCGGGACGGCGCCCAGCTTGCCCAGGAAGCCGAAGTCGAACAGGGACGTGTCGGAGACGATGGCGTCGTCCGCGCCGCGGATCCACAGCACGTCCGGCCCGCTCGTCAGCGTCGCGAAGGAGGAGGTGTTGTAGTAGGCGGGCGCCATCGCGTTGTTCATGCCCGTGGTGCCCGGCGCCACGCCCGGCCAGTTCGGCGACTTCGTGAAGTTGCCCGGGTACAGCGCGTCGGACACGTGCGTGTCCAGCACGGAGTCCAGGAGCAGCTCCTCGTCCGGGTGGCGGAACGGCGGCTTCACGTAGCAGCCGTTCATCACGTTGCGCGGCGACGTCTGCGACTCCGTGGAGCGGTCCTTGTTCTTCAGCCGCTGCACGAAGTCCGGGTTGGCCGTGCCGCCGCCGGAGCCCGCGAAGTCCGCCCAGCACGGCGTGCCGTCCGCGTCGCGCGTGCCGCCGAAGCCGTAGGGCGACAGCGGCGCCTCCACCACCAGGCCGGCCACGCGCTCCGGGTGGTCGATGGACAGCTGCATCACCATGCCCGCGCCCGCCGAGTGCGCCACGAACACCGCGCGCTTCAGGGACAGCGCGTCCATCAGCGCCGCCAGGTCGTCGCTGAAGTCGCGCATGCCGCGCGTGGCGTGGATGGTCTTCTCCTCCGTGTGGCCGTAGCCGCGCATGTCCGGCGCGATGCCCCGGAAGCCCTCGGGCAGCGTCTTCATCAGCGACTCGAAGAACGCGGAGGAGGAACAGTTGCCGTGCACGAAGATGACGGGAAAGCCCTCCTCGCCCACGAGCCGCGCGCGCACCCGGAGCCGCTGCGTGGGGATGTCGCGGATCTCGACCTTCCTGGATGAATCAGCCATGTGCGCGCTCCTGGTTGGGTTTGCGTTGCTTGAACCTGAAAGAAGAAGCCCCGTGCGTCACGACGCGGCCCGCGCGTCAGCGGCGATGGCCGCCTCGCGCAGCTCGCGCTTGAGAATCTTCCCGGCGGGGGACACCGGCAGGGCCCCCACCAGCTCCACCCGCTTGGGGACCTTGAAGCGTGCCACCCGGCCCTTGAGGTGCTCGAGCAGCGCCTCCGGCGAGGCCTCGGCCCCCGGCTTGAGCACCACGTAGGCCCGGCCGCACTCGCCCCACTTCGCGTCCGGCACGCCCACCACCGCGCACTGCTGCACGGCCGGGTGCTCGTACAGGACGGTCTCCAGCTCCAGCGGGTACACGTTCTCTCCGCCGGAGATGAACATGTCCTTCTTGCGGCCCGCGATGGTGAAGAAGCCGTCCGCGTCCACGCGCGCCAGGTCCCCGGTGTGGAACCAGCCGTCCGCGTCGATGGCCTCCTTCGTCGCGGCGTCGTCCTCGAAGTAGCCGGAGCACACGGAGGGCCCCTTCAGCACCAGCTCCCCCACCCCGCCCACGGGCACCGCGTGGCCGGCGTCGTCCACCAGCTTCGCGTCGATGAAGTAGTTGGGCCGGCCGATGGAGCCCGCCTTGGACACCGCGAACTCCGGCCCCATGCTGAAGATGCCCGGGCCGAACTCCGTCATGCCGAAGCCCTGCTTGAAGGGCACCGGGTGCACCGCCTGCCACGCCTGGAGCAGCGGCACCGGCAGGGGCGCCCCGCCGCTGGTCACGAAGCGCACGGAGGAGAAGTCCGTCCCCCTCCAGCGCGGCGAGTCCATCAGCTGCTGGTACTGCGTGGGCACCGCGAAGAAGAGCGTCACCTTCTCCTTCGCCACCAGGCCCAGCATCTCGTCCGGATCCCACCGGCGCATCAGCACCACGGTGCCGCCCACGGTGAGCAGCGGCAGCGTGTAGACGAGCAGCCCGCCCGTGTGGAACAGCGGCGTGTGCGTCACCGTCACGTCGCCCTGGCGAAGCTCATGCACCAGCGTGTTGAGCGTGTTCCACGCCACCATGCGGTACGAGATCCTCGCGCCCTTCGCGCGGCCGGTGGTGCCGCCGGTGAAGAGCAGGCAGAGGATGTCCTCCTCGCTCACCGCGTCGTTCGTCACAGGAGCGGCGGGCGCGTACGCCACGGCCTTCTCATACGGCTCCGCGCCCGGCAGGCCCTGCGCCTCCAGCGACACCAGGCGCAGGCCGTCGCCCACGTGCTCGCGCACCTGGGCCACCGCGGCCTTGAAGTCGTCCCCGAACAGGAGCACGCGCGGGCGGATGGCGCGCACGCCCTCCGCCAGCTCCGCCGCGTGCAGCCGCCAGTTGTAGGGCACGAAGATGGCGCCCAGCTTCCCGCACGCGAACAGCGCGTCCAGGGACTCCACGCCGTTGTGCGCGACGATGGCCACGCGGTCGCCGCGCCGCACGCCCGCCACGTCCCGCAGCCAACCCGCGAGCGCGTTCGCGCGCGCGTTCATCTGCCGGTAGGTGAAGCGGCCCGCGTCCCCGCGGGCCACGTCCACCACGGCCACCGCGTCCGGCCAGTAGAGGGCGCCCCGCCCCATCCAGTCTCCGATGAACATGCGAAGAGCTCCTGTCTGAATGAGGCGGGTGGAGGGTGACTAGGCCGTCCAGCGGTAGAGGGCGGACGCCATGGCCAGGCCACCGCCGCTGGCGCAGAACGCCACGAGGTCGCCCTTCTTCACCTTGCCCTGCACGACCGCGTCGTCGAGCGTCATGGGGATGCAGGCGGAGCCCGTGTAGCCCCACTTGTCCATCGTGTAGTGCGCCTTCTCCATGGGCTGGCGGAGCGCCTTCATGGTGGCTTCGATGGTGCGCAGGTTGAGCTGCGTGAAGACGAACAGCTTCACGTCGTCCAGCGTCTGGCCCGCGCGCTGGAGCAGCGCGTCCAGCAGCATGGGCCAGCGCTCGGTGTTGAACGTGGAGGGGAACTTGCGCACGAACTGCACCGCCGGCTTGCCGTCCGTGAGCGCCAGCGTCTCCGCCGTGGCGGGACGGTGGGTGCCGCCGGTGTAGATGCCCAGCGCGTCGTGGTACTCGCCGTTGGCGAGCAGCTTCGCGCCCAGGAAGCCCGGCTTGTCAGAGGCGCCCAGCACCACCGCGCCCGCGCCGTCCGCGAACAGCGTGCAGGTCTTCTTGTCCTTCCAGTTCACGTACCGCGTCATCCCGTACGCGCCCACCACCAGGATGCGCTGGTAGCTGTCGTCCGTGGCGAGGGTCTTCGACGCCACGTCCAGCGCCGTCACCCAGCCCGCGCAAGCGGCGTTGATGTCGTAGGTGCCGGCGTTCACCGCGCCCAGCTTGGCCTGCACCACGGACGACGTGCCGGGGCTCAGGTAGTCCGGCGTGTCACTGGCCACGAGCACCAGGTCCAGCTCCCTGGGGTCCACCTTCGCGCGGGCCAGCGCCTCCTTCGCGGCGGCCACCGCCAGGTCGCTGGTGGCCTGGTCGTCCGCCATCACGTGGCGCTGCCGGATGCCCACGTTCTGCTGGAGCCACTCGTCCACCTTCTCGCCGAGGATCTCCTCCACGTCGGCGTTGGTGAGGCGCTTCTCGGGGACGTAGCGGCCGGTGGACAGGATGTTCGCGTAACGCATGACGGTGTCTCAGCTCCGGGGACCGCGTGACGGACGACGAGGGGACTTCGGGGGGGTGGGCTTCGGCGACTTCGCGGCGGGCTTCGGGGGCGGGACGGCCTGGAGGTGGGGCGTCAGGCCGTGGGACAGGAGCGCCATCGCCGTGTCGAGCACGCGCTCCAGCCCCGGGTCCTCCTCCCAGAGCACCCAGCGCATGCCCAGGAAGTCGCCAATGCCCATCAGGCAGTAGGCGAGCGCCTCCGGATCCATGCGGCGCACCTCGCCCTGGTCCATGGCCTGCGTGAGGCCGCGCACGTAGCCCCTGGCGAAGCGGTCGTAGTAGCGGCGGTAGCAGTCCGCGTCCACGAACTCCGCCTGCCGCACCACGCGGTAGAGGTTGGGGTGCTGGCGCACGAACTGGAAGAAGGCGCGCAGCCCCTCGCGCTCCACCTCCAGCCGCGTGGTGCACGCGGCCGTGGACTCCGCGATGAGGCGGCGCAGGCGCGCCCCCAGCTCGTCCACCACCTCCACGAAGATGGACTGCTTGTCCGGGAAGTACACGTAGAAGGTGCCCAGCGCGACGCTGGCCTTGCGCGTGAGGTCCGCGATGGACGCGCGCTCGTAGCCCTTGTCGCCGAACACCGCCTCCGCCGCCTTCAGCAATTTCTGCCGCGTCCGCTGACCGCGCGGCGTGACGGGGACGCGTTCTGAAGTTGAAGGGCGATTCATCTTTCAGGACGGGTAACACCCGGCCGACCGCCCTGTCAAAAGCGGATGGATGGCTCCTTGCGTCAAAGACAGACACGAACGCGAAGCGTCAAACATCTCGAGGGACACGCTCGGAGCGGGAGCGGGGAAGTGTCCACCGGGCCCACCCTTCCCCTCGGGAGGAGTGCCCGGCGGCGGAGGCACCACCACCTTCTGCCCGACGGTTCGGGAGCCCCCGGACGTCGGGTGGACGACCCTTCGCCAGCATCAACCCTTTTGCGTGCAAACGGACTTGCACTTCCGAACAAGTGCATATAACTTCACCGTCGACAGCCAATACTGCTTATAAAAATAAGGTCCCAAGCCCCATGGACGCCCTGGATTATCGCATCGTGGACATGCTTCAGCGCGATGGCCGGGCCACGCAGCTGGAGCTGTCGCGTGGGGTGAAGCTGTCCCAGCCGGCGGTCGCGGAGCGCATCCGCAAGCTGGAGGAGCGGGGCATCATCACCGGCTACACGGCGCGCGTGGACGCGGCGCAGCTGGGCAAGGACATCACCGCCTTCATCGGGGTGAGCATCGAGCACCCCAAGCACTTCGAGGGCTTCGCGCGGAAGGTGGCGGAGCTGCCGGACGTGCTGGAGGCCCACCGGGTCGCGGGGCAGGACTCGTACATGTTGAAGGTGAAGACCGCGAACACGCGGACGCTGGACTCGCTGCTGGTGGAGACGCTGCGCACCATCCCGGGCGTCACCCGCACGAACACCACCATCGTCCTGTCGACCTTGAAGGAGGACACGCACGTGCGTGTCCCGGACGAGCTGCTGAACGGAGAATGAACATGAGCGCGGACGCGATGAGTGCCCCCCTGCCCCCTCCCATGGCTTACCGGCTGTCCAAGCGCATGTCCCGGATGAAGACGTCCGCGGTGCGTGAGATCCTCAAGATCGCCGAGCGCCCGGACATCCTCTCCTTCGCCGGGGGCCTGCCCGCCCCGGAGCTCTTCCCCGTGGACGTCATCGCGAAGGCGTTCGAGGAGACCTTCGCGCGGGAAGGGCGCCCCGCGCTCCAGTACAGCACCACGGAGGGCTTCGCCCCCTTGCGCGAGTGGATCGCCGCGCACCTGACCCGCAAGGGCCAGCGCGTCCACGCGGACCAGGTGCTCATCACCAGCGGCTCGCAGCAGGGCCTGGACCTGGTGGGCAAGGTGGTGCTCGACCCCGGCGACCTCGTCGTGGTGGAGGACCCCAGCTACCTGGCGGCGCTCCAGACCTTCGGCGGCTACGAGGTGGAGTTCGCCACCGTGCGCAGCGACGACGCGGGCATGGACACGGATGACCTGGCGGAGCTGCTGAAGAAGCGCCAGCCGAAGCTGCTCTACGTCATCCCCAACTTCCAGAACCCCAAGGGCACCACCCTGTCCCTGGAGCGCCGCAAGGCGCTGGTGCGGCTGGCGCAGCAGCACAACTTCCTCATCCTGGAGGACGACCCGTACGGCGAGCTGCGCTTCAAGGGCGTGCACCTGCCGTCGCTGGCGGCGCTGGACGACCAGGGCGTGGTGCTGTCCCTGTCCACCTTCTCCAAGACGCTGGCCCCGGGCCTGCGCCTGGGCTGGATCAGCGGCCCCAAGGCGCTGCTCAAGCCGCTGACCATCGCCAAGCAGGCCACCGACCTGCACACCGCCACGCTCGCCCAGCGCGCCACCGCGCGGCTGCTGGAGACGTTCGACTACGCGGGCCACATCCAGGCGCTGATGCCCATCTACTCGGAGCGCGCCAACGCGATGCTCGCCGCGCTGGAGCAGCACATGCCCCAGGGCACGAAGTGGACCCGGCCGGACGGGGGCATGTTCCTCTGGGTGGAGCTGCCCCAGGGCCTGGACGCGGCCGCGCTCCTGCCCCGCGCCGTCGAGCAGAAGGTCGCCTTCGTCCCCGGCGCGCCCTTCTTCGCCAACGACCAGAAGCCCCAGTTCATGCGCCTGAACTACTCCAACCGCCCGCCCGACCTCATCTCCGAGGGCATGCGCCGGCTGGGCTCCGTCATCGCCGACGCGCTGTAGCCCCGAGGCCCCGCCCCCAACGCACCGCGTCGGGGGCGCGGGCCTCATGAGGAGTTGAAGCTTGATTCAGGTTTCAGCCTCCGCGGCGCTGGCCAGCGCCCGCGCGGTGTGCGTACCCTTGCGCGCGTTTTTCCCTAGACGCCCAGGAGAGGCACATGCAGCTGAAGGACCTGAAGATCATCGTCACCGGCGGCGCGCAGGGCATGGGCGCGCACTTCGCCCAGCGCATCCGCGAGGCGGGCGGCCAGGTGGCCGTTGGCGACGTCAACGAGGAGAAGCTCGCGGCGCTGCCGGCGGGCATCCACCGCCGCAAGCTGGACGTGTCCAACGAGCAGGACGTCACGGACTTCGTGCAGTGGGCGCACGGCGCCATGGGCGGCCTCAACGGCCTCATCAACAACGCGGGCATCCTGCGCGACGCGCTGCTGGTGAAGAAGGACCGCACCACCGGGCAGATCAAGAAGCTGTCCACGGCGGACTGGAACGCCGTCATCGGCGTGAACCTCACCGGCGCCACGCTGATGGTGCGCGAGGTCGTCTCCAAGATGGTGGAGACGGACCAGCGCCCGGGCGTCATCGTGAACATGTCGTCCATCGCGCGGCACGGCAACCGCGGCCAGTCCAACTACGTGTCCGCCAAGGCCGCGCTCGCCGCCAACACCGTCACCTGGTCGCGCGAGTTCGCGCCGTTCGGCATCCGCGTGGGCGCCATCGCCCCGGGCATGATCGAGACGCCCATGACGCAGGGCATGAACCAGAAGGCCCGCGACGCGCTGGTGGCCGCCATCCCGGTGGGCCGCATCGGCGAGCCGGAGGACATCTGGCAGGCCGTGAAGTTCATCGTGGAGTGCGACTACTTCAACGGCCGCACCATCGACGTGGACGGCGGTCACAACTTCTAGGCCGTCCGCGGGACCTCGCCCCGGCCCTCAGGCGCTCCTGCGCTTCCGGGGCGCGGCCCGCGTGGCCTTCGCGCCCGCGGCCCTGGGCGCCGCGGGCTTCACGTCCACCCAGCGCTCCGCCCACCGGCCCAGCTCGTCGATGACCTTCCAGAACGCCTGGCCCTTCTCCGTCAGGCGGTACTCGGAGCGGATGGGCGGTCCCGGGTCGACGTGGCGCTCGATGATGCCCTCGGCCTCCAGCTCCTTGAGCCGCTCCGACAGGACGCGCTCGCTGATGGTGCCGATGCGCTCCGTCAGCTCCCCGAAGCGGCACGGCCCGTCCATCAGGATGCGCAGGATGATGCCCGTCCAGCGCCGACCCAACAGGTCGGCCGCCGCCAGGAACCGGCTACACAGCGGGCGCGGGTCGTCATGCATCGCGAGGTCGCCTCCACCCCGAGTATAGCGCCCGCCCCCGCCCGTCCGCATTTACTTACTTTTTAGAAGTTACTTGCGAAATAAAAGTAACGCGGCTAGCCATGAGGTGTTCGCAACGGAGGACGACACGCATGGCGACGACGACCACGGCCCTGGACGCGGGCGCGCTGGAGCAGCTCTTCACGGAGGCCCGCACGTACCCGGCCTGGCAGGACCGGCCCGTGAAGGACGAGACGCTGCGCCAGGTCTACGAGCTGGCGCGCATGGCCCCCACCGCGGTCAACAGCCAGCCGGTGCGCCTGGTGTTCGTGAGGAGCCGCGAGGCCAAGGAGCGGCTCAAGCCCGCGCTGTCCCCGGGCAACGTGGACAAGACGATGCAGGCGCCGGTGACGGTCATCGTGGCGTACGACGCCGCGTTCCATGAGCAGATGCCCAGGCTGTTCCCGTCGCGCGACATGAAGAGCGTCTTCGCGGCCATGACGCCGGAGGCGCGCGAGCAGGCCGCGTTCATGAACGGCACCCTGCAGGCCGGCTACGTCATCCTGGCGGCGCGCGCGCTGGGGCTCGACTGCGGCCCCATGGGCGGCTTCGACAAGGCCAGGGTGGACGAGGCCTTCCTCCAGGGCACCGGCTGGAAGTCGAACCTCCTCGTCAACCTGGGCTACGGCGACAAGGCCGGGCTCTTCCCGCGCAACCCGCGGCTGTCCTTCGAGGATGCCTGCCGGATGGAGTGACACATCCAATCCCAGACAGCGCGCCTGACCCCTCGTTCAATGGCATTAGGCGGTCACAATCCTGATTTTCTATGCTAATCAGGAAGAAGCCGCTCCGCCGTCGGTTCCACAGGGGTGAATCCGGCGAGCAAGCGTCTTCCGGTGCGACAGCGCGAGCGCCCCCGACGCGGGCGCCCGCCCTTCGCGAGGCGGTTTTTTAGACCGCCGGAGGCCGCCTTCCGTTCAACGGGAAGCGGGGCCGGGAAGGCTGACGGGAGCATGCCGGTCGCGCCGCGGTGGCGCGAGGCTTGTGACGGGAGGCGATCGCGGTGGCACGAGCTAGTACAGCTGTTCGAGCGGCATCATCGTGCCCGCCTCGAACTCCGGCGCGCGGCGCAGCTGGTCCAGCACGCGCGGGGCGCACCTCAGGTGGAGCATGGGCAGGGAACCGCCCGGCTCGCTCATGGCGCGCACGGCGCCCACCAGCTGGTGTGCCTCCAACCAGCGCATGAAGCTCTCGCGGAAGCGGGCGTTCTCCGCCTGGCCTTCCTTGAAGACCTCCGCGCGTGAACGCATGGGTGCCCGCGCGGACGCGGGCGCGCCCCTTGGCGCGACCGGCTCCCGGGGCATCACCGTGACGTCGATGTCGCCGCCCGGCTGCGCGTCACGCTCCAGGCCCCCCGCGCCCGGCAACGCACGCACCGTGCCCCCGCTGCCCGGCAGCGGACGCACGGCGGCGACGGAGGACATCCGGGCCGAAATCTCTTGAGCTCCGCCCGGCACGCCATTCTTCCTGCGCATGGCTCACATCCTCCCCGGGTCCGGTGCTCACGTGGCACCGGCCCCGGCAACGACCACGTCACCTGAAAACAGCCAGGCCCTTCCCCGTCCGGTGGTTCGCCGAGCGAGGAAGCTTGATGGCATTGGCCAGAATCAAATCTCTCACTTCCAACGCCGTCAAGTCAGGGGCCCGGCAACGATACAACGCGGCAATGCCTGCGACATACGGCGCCGCCATGCTCGTGCCACTCATTCGTTCGTAGAACGCCTGATTGTTGCAGCGACGTTCAGTAGACGAATACACATTCACCCCGTAGCCCATGACGTCGGGTACGACGCGACGCCCCACGGCGCCGCTGGCGGAGAAGGTGGCCACGTTGCGCTCGAAGTCGACTGCCCCCACAGCCAGTGCCTCGGGAAAGGCCGCTGGGTAACCAACCGTATTGGGTCCACTGTTGCCCGCCGCGACAATGGGCAGGATGTTGCTGTCCAACAGCCGACGCAGCATGGCTTGCAGCGCGCGCTGGTTGAGCAGGTAGTCCGCCTCGGAGATGCCCGGGGGCGGCTGGAGCGGGAAGCCCAGCGACAGGTTGACGACGGCGGGGCGCGACGCGTTCTCCGGACGGCTGAACTGGTGCAGCAGCCACTCCATGCCGGCGGCCACGCGGCCCAGGCTGGTGCGGATGGTCTCCGACTCGATGACGGACGCGGCGTAGAGGTCCACCTCCGGCGCGACGCCGTGGTGCACGCCCGCGGCGATGCCGCACACGTGGGTGCCGTGGCCGTCCGGGTCGAAGCCGCGCACGTCCCGCGCCGGGTTGTGCGGCGAGTTGGGGAAGAGCGAGACGTAGCGGAACTGGATGGTCTTGCTCGCGTGCTCCGGGTGGTCCGCGTCCACGCCGGTGTCCAGGATGCCCAGCATCACCCCGGCGCCCCGGATGCCCTGGGCGTGCGCCAGGGGGACGCCGGACTCGTCGGGCCACTCGCGCTGCGCGAGCGAGCTCATGCCGCGGTTGCGCGGCCCCGTCTGTCCGGCGGACACCGGACCGGGGAAGGACAGGGGCACCACGTCCGGGATGAACTCGAACTCGTCCGCCAGCTCGCCGCGGGCCGCGGTCTCCGCGTCCGGGGAGTAGAAGTGCGCCATGGTGGCGCCGATGAGCGGCATGAACCGGTAGCTGCCGGCCTCCGCGCCGGTGGGTTCGGACACGGGCGCGCCGGGCAGCGGGGTGGCGTCCGCCTGCCTCGCGGCCTTCTTGCCCCGAGCGCTCCTGCGGGCACGCGGCTCCTGGCCGCTGACGGCGGGCTTCATGCCCGGCAGCGTGGCGGACCGCAGGCCGAGGGCGGTGAGGGCCTCCGGCGCCTTCTGGGCCGCGCTGAAGCGCAGCGCGGTGCTGCGGCTGAGGACGCGCTCGCCCTGCGCCGTGCCACGCACTCCGGGCCGGGCCTGCGTCTCGATGGACTCCTTGGGGACCAACAGGAAAGACTTCATGGGTGTGCTCCTTGAACCGCTCAATCCGCGCCGGGCCCCGAAGGGGGAGCACCCGCGCTACGACCGCGCCCACCTGGGGACCCTGACAAGCCCCTTCGGATCCGGTGGGTCGGGCTCACGGGCGTCGCCCGGAGCCGTCTCATCGTCTGCCCTCCCCTCTCCCCCGGCCGGGGGTTGCGTCAGGGGATTTGACCGCGCCCCCCTGACAAAAAATCACGGGATTCCCGTAATAGACACCCCTTGTCTGGTGTCTCGGTCCTCGCTCGGCTTCCCCGAACCTCCTGAAACACAACGGATTCCCTCCTGAGGGTGAGGCCAGTGGCGCGCGGCGCACACGGGCACTGTCCGCCACCAGATGTGGGGAAGGGGCAGGCAGGAGGGGCGGGGGCGCGAGAGGGCGTCCGGGTGGGGCTTGCGCGCCCGGCGGGCGGGAGGGTGAAAAAGAGGTGGAGGGAAGCCCGGGATGCGCCGATTGTTCGCGTTCCATCCGCCCGGAAGTCGTCCGCGCGGATCCTGGCCTTCCTGGAGCCCCCTTGATTCCCTACTGGCACGCCCCCTCGTTCAAGCTGGGGCCCGTGGAGCTGAACCCCTTCAATGTCTTCGTGGCGGCGGGCATCCTGCTGGCCGCCCGCCTGCTGACGAAGCAGGCGGAGCGCGAGGGCCTGGACCCGAACCCGCTGGCGGACTTCGCGATGTGGGGGGTGGCGGCCGGCATGCTCTTCGGCCACTGGGTGCACCTGTTCTTCTACCACCCGGAGGAGCTGTCCAAGAGCCCGTTCCAGATTCTGCGCTTCTGGGACGGCCTGTCGTCCTTCGGAGGCCTGCTGGGCGGCATCCTGGCGGCGGTGGTGTTCTTCCGGATGAAGAAGCTGCGCTTCGGGGACTACGCGGACAGCTTCGCGCTGGGCGTGGCGCCGGGCTGGGCGGTGGCCCGGCTGGGGTGCTTCGCGGTGCACGACCACCCGGGGCGGCTGACGGACTTCTTCCTGGCGGTGCAGTTCCCCAACGGCAACCGGCACGACCTGGGCTTCTACGACGCCATCGTGCTCTTCGCGCTCACCGGCCTGCTGTACGCGGTGCGGGACATGCCGAGGTTGAAGGGGCGGCTGTTGCCGCTGCTGGCGATCCTGTACGCGGCGTGCCGCTTCGGGCTGGACTTCCTGCGGGCCACGGACCTGTCCTACGTGGACGCGCGCTACTTCGGCATGACGCCGGCGCAGTACGGCAGCCTGCTGCTGGTGGCGTACGGGCTGTGGGGCCTCCTGCGCAAGCAGGCGCCGAGCGCGTCCTCCCAGAAGCCGCCCGCGCCGCAGGGCCGGGTGGAGACGGCGCGGTAGCGTCCACGTCTGGCTCGAGGAGGTCTTGCGCGTGAGGGCACTGGCGTACGACGCACTGATGGCGCCGCTGGGCTGGGCGGGGTTGAACGCCGCCCGGCGGCAGTTGGTGGAGGGGCTCTCCGGCAAGGTGCTGGAGGTGGGCGCGGGCACGGGCCTGGCGCTGCCCGGCTATCCGGACACGGTCTCGTCGGTGACGGCGGTGGACGTGGACCTGGAGGCGCTGGTGCGAGCCCGGGCGCGGCGCAGCGGCGTAGCGCTGCTCCAGGCGGACGCGCAGGCGCTGCCGTTCACGGACGGCTCGTTCGACGCCGTGGTGTCCAGCCTGGTGTTCTGCTGCGTGGACGCGCCGGCCACGGCGCTGTCCGAAGTGATGCGCGTCCTGCGGCCGGGCGGGGAGCTGCGCCTGCTGGAGCACGTGCGGGCCCCCAACCGGACCGTGGCCACCGCGCAGGACCTGCTGACGCCCGCGTGGCGGCGGCTGTCCGGCGGCTGCCGCCTCAACCGGGACACCTTCCGCCTGGTGGAGCGCGCGGGCTTCCACATCCTCAAGCGCGAGCAGCGCCTGGGCGGCGTGGGCGAGTTCATCTTCGCACGGCGGCCCTGAGGACCGGGCCCCGGAGGGGGCGGGTCAGGCACGTCCCGAGGGTCTGTCACGACCTTTCAGGGTGGATTCACCTACAGGATGTCAGGGGTCTCTCTAGGATGGCGTTCCTCGTCGCGGCGGACCTCCCCGCCGCGTCCCATCCCGTGAGGCCCTGACGCATGTCGCGAGCCCTTCGTCCCCTCGTCGCAGTGCTGCTGTTCGCCGGCTGTGGACCCGATGTCGCGCCGGAGGCCGCGCCCGACCTCGCGACCGCCCCGGCCGCGATGGAGGACTCCAGCCGCCATTCCCGCGAGGGCTCCGTGCGGCTGCCCACCGGCGTCACGCTCCGCTACGTCGAGCAGGGCCGCCAGGACGGGCCCGTCGTCGTCCTGCTGCACGGCTATACGGACTCGCACCACTCCTGGGACCTGGACCTGCCTCGCTTCTCGCGCCAGTACCACGTGTACGCGCTGGACCAGCGCGGCCATGGGGGCTCCTCCCGCCCGGCGTGCTGCTACACGCAGCAGGCGTTCGCGAAGGACGTGGTGGCCTTCCTGGACGCGAAGCGCATCCCGCGCGCCGTGCTGGTGGGCCACTCGATGGGCAGCTTCATCGCGCAGCAGGTGGCGCTGGACTTCCCCAGCCGCGTGAAGGGGCTGGTGCTCGTGGGCTCCGCGCCCACCGTGGCCGGCAATGACGTGGCCCTGGGCCTCGAGGAGGTCGTCGACACGCTGACCGACCCCGTGGACCCCACGTTCATCCACGAGTTCCAGGCCAGCACCTTCTACGCGCCCGTGCCGGAGTCCTACCTGGGCACCCTCGTGTCGGAGAGCGCCAGGCTGCCCGCGCGCGTGTGGCAGGACGCCCTGGACGGGCTCATCGCGGAGGACCACTCCGCGCGCCTGGGCCGCGTCCGCGTGCCCACGCTGATCATCGGCGGGGACCACGACGGCTTCTTCTCCGTGGACGCGCAGCGCGCCCTGGCCCGCGCCATCCGCGGCGCCAGGTACCTGCTCTACCCGGAGACCGGCCACGCGCCGCACGCCGAGCGCCCGCAGCGCTTCATGCGCGACGTGCACTCGTTCCTCGAGTCCCTGTAGTCGCTCGCGCGCCTCAGGCCCCGGCCACCCCGGCCTCCGGGCGGCCGGGGTCGCTCCGGGCCAGCACCACCACCGCCACCAGGATGAGCAGGCCACCCAGGCCCTGCCGGAGCGACAGGCGCTCGCCGAGGAAGATGGCGCCCAGCACCACCGCCATCACCGGCTCCAGCGTGGAGAGCAGCGACGTGTTCACCGGGCCGATGCGCCTGAGGCCCGCGAAGAACGTGAGCATGGCCACCACCGTGGACAGCAGCGTCAGGCCCGCCACCGCGCCCCAACCTCCCAGCGTCTGGGGGAAGGACGGGCCCTTCACCAGCATCAGCGCCCCGAAGGCCAGCCCCGCGGACAGCGGGACGACGGTGCTCGCCGCGAGCGGCCCCGCCGGCCCCACCACCCGCGCGCTGGACAGGACGTAGAGCGCGTAGATGACCGCCGACAGCACGCCCAGGCCAATGCCCAGCAGCTCCGCGTCCGGGCCGGGGTCCACCGTGAGCGCCGTGCCGCACAGGGCCAGCCCCACCGCGAGCCAGCGGGGGCGGCTCAGGTGCTCGCGGCCCAGGGCCACCTGGATGATCGCCACCAGCGCGGGGAAGAGGTAGAGCAGGAGCGCCACCAGCCCGGCGGACGCGTGCTGGAGCGCGATGAAGTAGGCGCTGCCCTCGGTGAAGTAGCCCAGCGCGCCCAGCAGCACCAGGCCGCCCAGGACGCGGCCCCGAGGCCAGGTGCCGCCCTTCGCGACCATCACGCCCGCGAGCACCAGCCCGGCCAGCGTGAAGCGCAGGAACAGGAGCGTGGGCATGTCCGTGCCCGCCGCGTAGGCGAGGCGCGCGAACAGGCCCAGCGCGCCAAAGGAGGCGCCGGACAGGGCGACGAGGAGGAAGCCAGCGGTGCGGGTCTGCATGATGCCTGGGCGCGCACGCTGACCCAGGACCCGGCCCGCTGTCACGCGGGCCCCGGGCGCGGGCTCACCAGTTCTTCACGGAGCCCAGGTCGAACACGTCCGGGAAGCCGCCCTTGCGCAGGAGCTCCGCGGCCACCGCGCTGCGGCCACCCGCGGCGCAGTACACCACCACGGGCGTGCCCGCCGGGCCGACCTCGGAGAGGCGCTGGGCCAGCACCTGCACGGGGATGTTGCGGGCGGCTTCCGGGTGCCCCTGCTGGAACTCCTCCGGGGTGCGCACGTCCAGCAGCACCGCGCCCCGGGCGACGAGTTCATGGGCCTTCTGCGAGCGTTCCTGAGGCGTCATGGCCTCCATTCAACCCCAGCCTGGGGCCCCTCGGACTGAAAACTGGAGGGCGCGACACCGGGCGCTACAGTCCTGTACCGAGACCCATGCGACTCGACAAGCTCACCCTGCTCCACCAACTGGCCGAGCGGCTCCAGCAGAGCGACCGGCTGGCCCATCGCGCGGAGGCCGACGCCCGCGAGGCCGCCCGCAGCCTCGCCACCGAGTCCGAGAAGAAGGAGGACGGCCGCGCCGCCATCGAGTACGGCAGCCTCGCCACGGGGCAGGCCCAGCGCGCCCGCCGCCTCCAGGAGGAGCTTCAGGCGCTCACCGCCTTTGGCCAGAAGGAGCTGCCCCGCTTCCCGCGCCAGGGGCCCGTGGGCCTGGGCGCCCTGGTGGACGTCAGCACCGAGGACGAGGAGGGCTTCGCCGAGCGCACCTTCTTCGTGCTCCCCGCCGGCGCGGGCACCGAGCTCACCGGCCCCGGCGGCGACGGCTTCCTCTCCGTCATCACGCCCAACTCGCCCGTGGGCCGCGCCCTCCTGGGCAAGAGGGCCGGCGACACCGTGGAGGTGACGCTCGCGGGGGAGGTGCGCGAGTGGACCGTGCTGGAAGTGGCCTGAGCCGCCTCGGGCCTGCTCGGACCTAAGCGCCTTCGGTGGGCCCCGGCGCCGCGTGCGCGACGAGCCACTCCTCCGGGATGTCGCCCCGGGGCAGCTCCAGGATGAACGTGGCGCCCGCTCCGGGCGCGCTGACGGCGCGCACCGTGCCGCCGAACGCCTCCACAATCTGGCGCGTGATGTAGAGCCCCAGGCCCAGGCCGCCGTAGTGCCGGTCGCTCACCGCGCGCTCGAAGCGCTCGAAGATGCGCGACAGGTCGCCCGGCGCGATGCCGATGCCGTGGTCCTTCACGGTGAGCCGCGCCAGCGGGCCCTGCGCCTCCACCCCCACGACGACGGGGCGGCCGGCGCCGTACTTGAGCGCGTTGGACACCAGGTTCGTCACCACCTGCTCCAGCCGCAGCCGGTCCCACCGGCCCACCACCGGCACCGGCGCCTCCAGGCCCAGCTCCGTGCCGGCCTGCGCCGCCGCGGCGGAGAAGCGGTAGAGGATCTCCGCGGCCACGCTCGCCAGGTCCAGCTCCTCCAGCTCCAGCCGCAGCCGGCCCGCGGTGATGCGCGACACGTCCAGCAGGTTGTCCACCAGGCCCGACAGCCGGCGCACCTGGCGCTGCACCACGTCCAGCGCCTCCGCGACGCGCTCGGTGGGCACGTCCTTGCCCTCGCGCGAGAGCGACACCACCTGCTTCTGCAGCAGCTGCACCTTGAGGCTCAGCGGCGTGAGCGGCGTCTTCAGCTCGTGGCTCGCGATGCCCAGGAACTCGTCGCGCTGGCGCACCGCCTCGCGCGCCTCGCGGTACAGCCGCGCGTTCTCCAGATAGAGCGCGGTGCGGTGGGCCAGCTCCGTGAGGAGGCGCTCCTCCTCCGGGCCAAAGGCGCGCAGCACGTTGGAGCGCAGCACCATCAGCGTGCCCGACATGCCGCCCCGCACGCCCAGCGGGACGCTCAGGCAGCCGTGCGGGCCCAGCTCGCGCAGCAGCCGCGCGTGCTCCGCGTCCCTCGCGATGGCGGCCACGTGCTCCTCGGAGAGGATGGGCAGGCGCCACACGCCTCCGGGCACGAACACCTGGGGCAGGCCGCCCGGCCTGGGCGGATCCGGCGGATAGCGCGTGAGCAGGTCGCGCAGGAGCGCGTGCCGCCCCGCGTCCGCGTGCAGGGCCGCCCCCACGCGCACGACCTCTTCGCCCCGGGTGCCCGGCGTCCGGAGGATGAGCAGGGCCCCCTCCCCCAGCGCGGGCACCAGCAGCTTGAGCAGCGGCTCCAGCTGCGCCTCCGCGTCCACGGACGTGCCCAGCAGCGCGCCGGCCTCCGCCAGCAGGCGCGGCGCGTCCAGCATCGAGGCCGGCAGCGGCTCCACCGCGTGCGTGCGCAGGAGCGCCGCCGCCACCTGCCCGTCCCCGGACCGCACCGGCACCGCCGCGCAGCGCAGCGCGGCGCGCGTCCCATCCGGCCGGAGCACGTGCCACACGGAGGCGTCCACCGGCTCGCCCGCCAGCGCCCGCCCCAGCGGCGCGTCGCGCGGCGGCAGCGGTGTGCCGTCGTCCCGCACCCATTCACACCCAGGCAGGCGAGCGTGCTCGATGTGGAGGGGAACGGGGATGCCGAAGTGCGCCGCGGCTTGCGCGTTGAATACAGTCACACGGCCCGTGCACTCGACGAGCACCACGCCTTCCGCGTCCATGACGCGCGTCGACAGGGGTGGGTCGTCCCCATCCGTCACGCAGGCCTCCGAGGCTGGAGAGGTGATGCCGGACATGCCAGGGCTCCGCGCACGCATCATGGTGTCATCTCCGCCTCCCGGGAAGAAGGGAAGACAGGACATCGGAGCCCACCGCATCCTCAAGGACAGGGAATGCTTTCCGCCCCCATGCTCTTCCCGCGGGCCCCCTTGCCTGCATGCCGGCGATCCTCAATCGTTCGACTGTCCACGTCCGCGCTCCGGGTGTTCCGCCCGCACGGCCAAGTTCTTCCACCGCGAGTCCCCTGAATGCAGATGCCGTTCCCCCGGCCTGATGGCACCACTCCAACCGAGCGCCGCTTCCGTCAGGTCATCGACACGCTCCAGGAGGTCGTGTTCCAGACGGACCCGGAGCGGCGGTGGGCCTTCCTCAATCCCGCGTGGACCGAGGTGACGGGCTTCCCGGTGGAGGAGTGCCTGGGCCGCAACGCGATGGACTTCGTGCACCCGGACGACCGCGCGCGCGTGCTGGCCGTCTGCCAATCGCTGCTCACGCGCGAGCGCGACTCCGTCCAGCACGAGGTGCGCTACCTCACGCACGACGGCGGCTTCCGCTGGGTGGATGTCTTCGCGCGGGTGACCGTCGACGAGGAGGGCAAGCTGCTGGGCATGGCGGGCACGCTCAACGACATCACCGAGCGCAAGCGCACGAGCGACGCGCTCGCCCGGCGCGAGCGCTATCTCACCGCCCTGGTGGACATGCAGCAGCGCCTGCTGTCGGTGCAGGAGGGCGGTGACCTGTACGGCCCCGCGCTCGCGCCGCTGGGGCAGGCCTCCGGCGCCAGCCGCGTCTACGTCTTCGAGATCTACACCGACATCAAGGGGACGCTGCTCTGTAGCCAGCGCGCCGAGTGGTGCGCGCCCGGCGTGCCCGCGGAGATCGACAACCCGGTCCTCCAGGACCTGCCCGTGCAGCCCATCCTGGGGCGCTGGGCGGCGGTGCTGGGGCGCGGCGAGGTCATCACCGGGCGCGTGGCCACCTTCCCCTCCGTCGAGCGGGACCTGCTGGAGCCGCAGGGCATCCTGTCGCTGCTGGTGCTGCCCCTGCGCGTGCAGGGACGGCTGGTGGGGTTCGTGGGCTTCGACAACTGCTACGAGGCGCGCGAGTGGGACCGGCTGGAGGTGGACCTGCTGTCCGCGGCCAGCGGCGCCATCTCCGTGGCGCTGGAGCGCCGCGCCTCCGAGCGGGCGCTGCGCGAGCACGAGCACCGCTTCCGCCAGCTCGCGGAGAACGCGTCGGACGTGCTGTACCTCTACCGGCGGGAGGCCCCGCGCGGCTTCGCGTACGTCAGCCGCGTGGCGCACGCGAAGCTGGGGCTGGGGCCGGAGGCGCACTACGCGGATCCGGAGCTGTGGTACCGGCAGGTGCACCCGGACGACCGCGCCGCGCTGGAGCGGCTCCTGGAGTCGCCCCTGTCCGTGGACGGCGCGCCGGTGGAGCTGCGCTTCCTGCGCCCCGACGGCAGCCTCCTGTGGATGGAGCACGTGGTGGCGCCGGTGATGGACTCGGCGGGCCGCGTGGTGGCGGTGGAGGGCCTGGCGCGCGACATCACCGAGCGGCGGCAGGTGGAGGAGGCGCTGAAGCGCTCCGAGGCCAGCCTGCGCGCGCTGATGGAGGGCTTCCCCGACCCGGCGGCCATCGAGCGCGACGGCCACATCGTCTACGCCAACGCGGTGCTCGTCACCACGCTGGGCTTCGCGCGCGCCGAGGAGCTGGTGGGCCGCCGGCTGTCGGAGTTCCTGGCGGACGTGCCGGGCACGGGCGTGGCCTCCGGGGACAGCACGCCGCTCACCAGCGAGCGGCGGCTGGTGCTGCGCGACGGGCGCACGCGCGTGGTGGAGCTGGCGAGCCTGCCCCTGCGCTTCGACGGCCAGCCCGCGGTGGTGTCCATCGCGCGCGACGTGACGGAGCAGCGCCAGCTACAGGCGCGGCTGACGCTGGCGGATCGCCTGGCGTCGGTGGGCACGCTCGCGGCGGGCATCGCGCACGAGATCAACAACCCGCTGGCCTTCGTCCTCTCCAACCTGGCCTTCCTGTCGGACGAGTTCCGCCACCACCTGTCCCCCGGCGCGGGCGTGCACGAGCTGCGCCCGCCGGACGTGGCGGAGTGGCAGGAGGTGCTGGGCGAGGCGTGCGAGGGCGCCGAGCGCGTGCGGCAGATCGTCCGGCAGTTGAAGACGTTCTCGCGGCCGGATGAGGAGCGCATGACGCCGGTGGACGTGCACGCGGTGCTGGACTCGGTGGTGATGATGGCCGCCAATGAGATCCGCCACCGCGCGCGGCTGCGGCGGGACTACGGCACCGTGCCGCAGGTGCTGGCCAACGAGGGCCGCCTCTGCCAGGTGTTCCTCAACCTGGTGGTGAACGCGGCGCAGGCCATTCCGGAGGGCTCCGCGCACGACCACGAGGTGGTGCTCGCGACGCGCGCGGCCGGCGGGCAGGTGGTGGTGGAGGTGCGCGACACGGGCAGCGGCATCGCGCCGGAGGTGATGGGGCGCATCTTCGATCCGTTCTTCACCACCAAGCCCGTGGGCGTGGGCACCGGCCTGGGGCTGTCCATCTGCCACGGCATCATCGCGGGGCTGGGCGGCGACATCCAGGTGGAGAGCGCCGTGGGCAGGGGCAGCACGTTCCGCGTGGTGCTGCCCGCGCCCGCGCCGGTCCACCGCCCGCCAGAGGCCCCCGCGCCCGTCGCGCCCGTGGCGCCGCGAGGCCGCGTGCTGGTGGTGGACGACGAGCCCGCGGTGGGCCGCGTGCTCCAGCGGCTGCTGCGAGGCCACGACGTGGAGGTGGCCACCAGCGGGCGCCAGGCGCTGGAGCGCATGTCGCGGGCGCCGGCCTTCGACGCGGTGCTGTGCGACGTGATGATGCCGGACCTCGCGGGCCGCGACGTGTACGAGGCCGTGCGGCGCGAGTACCCGGGCCTGGAGCGCCGCTTCGTCTTCGTGTCCGGCGGCGCCTTCACCGCGGGCGCGCGCGAGTTCCTGGAGCGCATCCCCAACCCGCTGCTGGAGAAGCCCTTCGACGAGGCGCGCGTGCGCGGCGCCGTGGAGGAGCTGGTGCGGCACGGGCCGCCGGACCCGGCCTGACGCTCGGGCCCGCCGGTCCGGCTCCCTCCCCATCGGTCATCGGGAGGAGGGTCCTCCCACTGACCGATGCGCGCCCGTGACGGGTCTGCGAGCGTGGGCTCGTCCGCTCGAACCCCTTGGGGGAAGGTCCGTCGCGCATGAACCGCACCAAACTGTTGCTGCTCCTCGCTGGCCTGCTGTTCGTGGGCGCGCTCGCGCTCGACGCGCGCTCCTTCTTCGCGCGGCCGTCGTCGCACCCACCCGTCACCGGCGAGCCGCTCCCCAACGGCCACCGGCCGCGGGGCCCGTTGAACGCCCCGACCGCCAGCGCCGTGGACCAGACGCACACCGTGGTGCAGCCGGGGGAGGCGCCCGTCGAGTTGGTGCTGCCCGTCGTCCTGGGGCAGCCCGCCTCCGGCAAGGCCGGCCCGGTGGAGCTCACCGGCAAGCTGTCCGGCGCGTACGTGAAGGCGGGCCCGGGCGAGGCCTTCGCCGTGTTCGAGCTGAAGGCGCGCGCGCCGGAGCAGCATCAGCGCGTGCCGGTGAACCTGGCGCTGGTGGTGGACCGCTCCGGCTCCATGGATGGCGCCAAGCTGGTGAACGCGAAGCGCGCCGCCCAGGCGCTGGTGAAGCAGCTCCAGCCCGGTGACCGGCTGGCGCTGGTGCACTACGGCTCCGACGTGAAGGTGGCGCCCAGCGTGGAGATCAACGAGAGCACGCGCCGCGAGCTCTTGAGCACCATCGAGGCCATCCAGGTGAACGGCGGCACGCACATGAGCGGCGGGCTGGTGGCTGGCGCGGACGCGGTGCGCCCGTACTCGAAGGAGTACCGGGTGACGCGCGCCATCCTGCTGAGCGACGGCGAGCCCACCGAGGGCACGACGTCCCAGGACGGCCTCTTCTCCCTGGTGGGCAAGCTGCGCGAGACGGGCATCACCGTGAGCGCGCTGGGCGTGGGTGACGGCTTCAACGACACGCTGATGCGCGGCATGGCCGAGCGCGGCGGCGGCTTCTCCGGCTTCGTCAGCGACTCCTCGGAGCTGGCCGCCATCTTCACCCGCGAGCTGGACCAGGCCGCCAGCACCGTCGCGCGCGGCGTGAGCCTGACGCTGACCCTGCCGCCCGGCGTGAGCGGCCTGGAGGTGATGGGCCTGCCCTCCACGCGCGAGGGCAACACCGTGCGCATCCCCCTCTACGACCTGACGGGCGGCCAGTCCGCGCGCGTGGTGGTGAAGCTGACGCTGGACGCGCCCGCGAACACGGCGGCCATGAGCGTGCTGAGCGCCGCGGTGTCCTACGTCGACGTGGCGGCGGACCTGCCGTCCCAGGTGACGCTGGCCCTGGACGCGAAGGTGACGGACGACGCCCAGGTGGTGCACGCCAACCTGGACCGCGACGTGCGCGTCCACGCCATCCGCGCGTTGGGCACCCAGCAGCTGCGCGCGGCCGCCGAGCAGATGCAGAGCGGCAACCGGGAGAGCGCGCTCAACCTGCTGAGCAACGCGCGTCGACTGTTCGGCGCCTCGGCGGCCGCGCTCTCGGGCGAGCTTGCGGAGGTGGACCAGACCCAGGCAGCCTACGACAATGCCCGGAGCGACTCCGACGTCCGTCGCGAGGCGCTCAACCTGAAGAAGAAGACGATGAAGAACTTCGGGCAGAGCAACAGCTACTAGTCCCTTCGCTGTCCGCAAAGCACGGTGCGCCATGCCGCTCTCCATCCAATTCATCCGGCGGGAGGACTTCGAGTCGCGCTGCCTGTCCGCGCTCGTGGGCGCCGGGGCCATGGCGCTGGTGGCCGGCGTGGCGCGGCAGGTGCTGCGCGTCCCGGTGGATCCGGGCTACTTCGCGCTGATGGCGGCGGCCGTCACCGCGGTGAAGCCCAGGGCGTCGGAGAACGCCCTGGTGCGCGCGGCGATGGTGCTGCTGCCCGGCCTGCCCTACCTGCTGGGGCTGACGTCGTCCTGGCAGGACGCGGTGGCGGGCGCCATCGCCGCGGGGCTCCTGGCGTGGCGGGGCAACGGGCGCGACAGCGAGGGCACGCCACCCCAGGTCGCGCTGAGCGCCGGGGCCGCCGCCGTCACCACCGCGCTGGGGCTGTACGTGGCGGGCGTCCTCCACGCGCGCTTCCTGCCGGCGCGGGGCTACTTCCCGCTGATGGTGGACTACGCCGTGGTGGCGCTGTTCTGGAGCATCGGCACGCTGCCGGCGAACCTGGCCATGGACCTGGACGCGGTGGCCACCCGGGGCATGCGCCTGGAGGCCACGCTGTCCGGGGAGGTGCGTGCCCTGGTGACCCGGGCGCTCACCCTCTACCGCCAGTGCCAGGAGGAGGCGCGCAAGCTGGCCCGGGGCCCGGAGCTGGAGAAGCTCCAGAAGGTGCTCGGGAAGCTGGCCCGGGACGCCTTCACCCTGGCCGAGTCCCACACCGAGCTGGAGGCCCAGCTGACCGCCGCGTCCCAGGGCAGCGTGGACTCCCAGGTGCAGGAGCTGAAGAAGCGCGCCCAGGACGCGCACGACGGCGTGGCCCGGCGCCAGTTGGAGCGCGCCGCCGCGTCGCTGGGCGAGGAGCTGAACCACCTGGACGCGCTGTCGCGCAAGCAGGAGCGCCTCCTGGCGCAGCTGCACGCACAGGTGGCCCTGCTGGAGCGGGCCCGCGTGTGCTTCATCGGCGCCCGGGCCGCGTCTCCCCTGGACGGGAGCAGCGACCGCATCCAGGCGCTGGCCGACAAGCTCTCCGCCCTGGACCTGGAGTCCTCCGGACCGGAGGGCGCGACGCCGCAGTCCGCGCGGGCGCCGGCGGTCCGCTCGTAGGGCGCCGCCGGGCGCCTGGGCTCCGGGGCCTGTGGGCGTGTGCCCCTTCCCTACTTCGACGACGTGCGCGGGGCGGCGCGGGGGCGCTTGCGCGCGGGGGCGGCCTTCTTCGCGGCGACGCGGGGCGTGTGCAGCTGGTTGGCGATGCGCTGCTCGATCTCCTCGCGCGTGCGGCGGCTGAGCTCCAGCGCGGCGTTGATGCGCTCGCGGACGATGTCGGCCTGCGCCTCCGCGGCGGCGCGGTACTCCGCGATGTCCCGGCGCAGCTCCAGGCGGCCCTCGGCGGCGCCACCGCCGCCCGTCCTCCGGGGGGCCGTCTTCCGCCGCGCGGGGCGCTCCCCCGACGGGGTCCCACTGCCCTGCTGTCCCTGTGCCTTGCGCGCCATCTGTCTGCCCCCTCGTGCGATCGCTCTCGCGTCCGTGGGCGGAAAGGTGGGGTGTGGGACTCCGACGCGGAAGTCCGGCCCCGGGTCGGAAGGGGGGCGGCCGGCCAGACAATGTGCGGTTGCGCCAACAGAGGGACTTCTCAATCCTTCCAGGAAGACGCTAAGAGGTCCTTCGCCGTTCCCGAGCCAGGAGCCCTCCGGACTGATAGCTCAGGAACCGCCGCATCGCCCCAGGGCCGGGATGCGAGCAAGCCTTCGTGCCCTGCGCCCCCGGCGGCCTGGGACCTGCGCCGGAGCGAACAGTGAGGGAATCCCCGTGGCGGTCTCTTTCCTGAACCGAAAGCACAACCTGGACCGGATGTCGCTGCGCGACCTGGTCTACTCGTTCTTCACCTACTACGCCGTCGTCGCCTACATCCTCATCGGTATCACCTGCATCGTGCTGTCGGTGAAGTGGTTCGAGGCCCCGGCGCGCATGGCCGCGGCGGTGGTGGTGGCCACGCTGGCGTACCCGTTCGGCTGGTACCTCATCCACCGGTACATCCTGCACGGCCGCTTCCTCTACAAGTCCGCGGCGACGGCGGTGACGTGGAAGCGCATCCACTTCGACCACCACCAGGACCCGCACGACCTGCGCGTGCTCTTCGGCGCGCTGCACACCACGCTGCCCACCATCGCGCTGGTGCTCACGCCCATCGGCTACCTCATCGGCGGCCGGTCCGGCGCGGTGGCGGCGCTGGGCTGGGGCATGGTGACCACGTGCTTCTACGAGTTCTGCCACTGCATCCAGCACCTCAACTACGCGCCCCAGCAGAAGTGGCTGAAGGACATCAAGCGCCTGCACATGTCCCACCACTTCCACAACGAGCAGGGCAACTACGGCATCACGAACTACTTCTGGGACCGCGTGTTCGGCACGCTGTACGAGAAGGCCTCGGAGAAGCCCAAGAGCCCCACCGTCTTCAACCTGGGCTACACGGAGGAAGAGGCGAAGAAGTACCCCTGGGTGGACAAGCTCTCCGGCGGCACCCGCGGTGACGGTCACCCGCGCCGCTTCTGGGGCGCCGAGGGGCTGAGCGCGCCGGACACCTCCAGCGAACAGCAGTCCTGAGCGCCCTCCCCCGCTTCACCCGGACCTCCCCGCGCGCCGCGTCGCCCGTGGAGGTCTTCGTTTTCAGGCGGAGAGCGGCCGGGCCGCGTCCCGGGCCCGCTCCTCGCGGAAGCGCCGGGCGGACAGGGGCGGCAGCGCGTGCACGCGCGCCACGAGGCACGCCGCGCTGCCGCCGGCCAGGTGGAATTGATCCAACCGCACGCTGACGGGCCGGCGCCCCAGGCCGCGCAGCACCGCCTCCACGCGGGGCACGCGCGCGCCGACGAGGACGGTGTCGCCCACCTCCACCAGGTTGAGCCCGAACGCGAGCGCGTCCTCGCGCGCGATGGGGATCACCTGCTGGATGCCCTCCGTGCGCGTCAACCTGCGCAGCGACTCCGGCGTGAAGGCCTCCGGGCACACCAGCGCGGTGCCGTCGGACAGGACGGTGAGCGCGGTGTCCAGGTGGTAGAGGTACGGGTCGCGCAGCTCCAGCGGCGTGACGGGCGCGGCGAGGAAGGCCTCCAGCACGCCCGCGGCGCGCCGCGTGGAGCGCTGGCCCCAGCCCAGCAGGGCGCCCCGGCCCGCGGGCAGCATGGCCACGTCGCCCCCTTCGATGTGCACGCGCGGGGGCTCGATGACGTCGAAGCCGCGCGCGGCCAGCCACCGGGCCCGCGCGCGCTGTTCGTTGCGGCGCTGGCCATGGCGCATGGTCGCGAGCAGCGCGCGCAGCGCTCCCTCCTGGCAGACGAGCACCGCGTTGTCCTTGGCGAACACGGAGTCGAACGCGCCATGGACGAAGGGCAGCTCGAAGAAGCCCGCGCCCGCGTCCCGCAGCGCGCGCAGGAGCCCGCGGTGCTGCGCGCACGCGCGCCGCCACGCGACGGCGCCGGGCTTCATGTGCGGGTTGATGTTCCAGGCGACCTGATACGCGCAGTCGCGGGAGCGGACATGGTCCTTCTCGCAGCGCACCTGACTGACAGCGAAGGTGGCGGGAGCGTTGTGGCCGGTGTGCAAGGTCATCCCCATACATGAGCCCGGAAGGCACTCCCGCCTTCCGGGACGTGGAGAGAGGGTGCGCACCATGAGCGGGCTTGGCGAGGTGGCTGGGGAAGCGGGGAGGGAGGACGCACGCCTGTCCGAACGGCTTCATCGGGCCCTCTTGCGCTTCAACCGCGCGCGACTGGCCCCGGGGTTCCCCGCCGAGGGCTGGCGAGCAGCCGTGCAGGAGGAGACGCGGTTGCGCCTGCTCGAAGGCGAGTACGTGGAGGCGGAGCGGCGGCGCGTGGCCGCCTGGGCCGCCGAGGCGCCGGAGGACGCGGACGGGTTCATCGCGTGGTTCGAGGACCTGAAGGAGTCCGGTCCCGGACAGCATGATCCGCTGTTCCCCTGGCTCGCGACGCAGGCCACGCGGGCGCAGCTGGACTGGTTCCTCACGCAGGAGGTCGCGGGCGAGGCGGGCTTCGACGACCTGGTGGCGCTGACGCAGCTTCAGCTGCCCACGCGGGCGAAGCTGGAGCTGGCGCGCAACTACTGGGACGAGCTGGGCCGCGGGCGCGAGGACGCGATGCACGGGCCGATGCTCGCGGAGATGGCGCGAGCGCTGGGGTTGCGGCCCACGGACGAGGACACGGTGTGGGAGGCGCACGCGCTGGCGAACCTGCTCTGCGCGCTCGCGTTCAACCGCCGCTACGCGTACCACGCGGTGGGCGCGCTGGGCATCGTGGAGGAGACCGCCCCGGGCCGCACCGCGTGCGTCAACGAGGGCCTGAAGCGCCTGGGCTTCGACATGCGCGTGCGGCGCTACTACGCGCTGCACTCCACGCTGGACGTGAAGCACTCCGAGGCGTGGAACCAGGAGGTGCTGCGCCCGCTGGTGGAGGCGAACCCCGCGTGCGCGCGGCCCCTGGCGGAAGGGGCCCTGCTGCGGCTGACGGCGGGCGCGCGCTGCTTCGAGCGCTACCGCCACGAGCTGGGCCTGGACCTGAAGCCGCTCCGTTGAGGCGGGGAGCCTGGTCGTCCTTCCCCTCGGGACCTTGCGCGTGTGCGCTGGCCCCGAGGGTGCGTTTCCCGGAGGACGGTCCGACGAGAGGATGGGATGCACCGGGGCCGGGGCGGACGCCAGCTTGGGGGGTTTCCCAGGCCGAGCTGGAGGTTCCCGATGTCCCTGTTCCGAGTCATCCCCGCGGCGGTGCTGCTCCTGACGGCGTGCGCGTCCCCGGGCACGTCCTTCGAGGAGGTGATGCGCCAGAACGCCCCCCTGAAGCCGGCGCGGCCGGATCCGCTGACCTACGGCACCCGGCCGGAGAACCCGGTGCGCGTGGGCTGGGGGGACAAGGGCGTGATGGCGTACTTCAAGCTCCTGCGGGGGCCCCAGGGCCAGCCGGTGGCGTGGCGCCGCATGGGGGACTGCTGCGAGTTCACCCAGGTGGACGGGCTCGGCCAGGGCCAGGGCCGGCTGTCCATCTTCGAGGTGACCTACGAGGGGCTGGACACGCCGGTGGTGCTCTACGTGGACGCGTTCACGGGCGGGAACGTGTACGCGCCCTGGGGCTTCCTGCTGGAGGGCCAGGGCGACCCGCCGCCCGCGTCCGGGGCCGAGCCGGAGGTCATCGACCTCTGAGGTGCGGGGCGCCACGGCCCCGCTCGAATCCCGCGATTCGCTGAAAGCAGGCGGACTCTTGCACCCCCGAGGATGTGCCCCCCCTTCCGACAGGGGAGGGTCGTGCCTAGATGCAGGGGTCGACGGGAGTGTGCCGTTCCCCCGGCGGTTGACCGTCACGCTGGCAACCTCCCCAGGAGCATGGGAGGTGCAGCCCCCTTGGCGCTGCGCTAAGCGTTCGACCGCTCTCCCGACGGAGGAGGAACCGTGGCGGCAGTGAAGAAGAAGCGTTGGCCGTATGTGCTGGGAGGCATCCTCGTCCTCCTGATTGCCATCGTGGCGGTGGTGCTGTCGCGCCTGGACGCCATCCTGCTGAAGACGGCGCGAGACCAGGCGGCGACGTACTCGCAGAAGCTGGGGCGCCCCATCGAGATTGGCGACGTCTCCACGAAGCTCTTTCCCTACGTGGGCGCGCACATCCAGAACGTCAGCGTGGGCGCCGCCGAGGGCGAGGACCTGCCGCTCGCGGAGGTGAAGGACGTGACGGTGAGCGTGGCGGCGATGCCGCTGCTCACGTCGAAGGGCAAGGACATCCAGGTGAAGAACGCCGAGGTGTCCGGGCTCACCGTGAACGTCCTCCGCCTGGCGGACGGCACCACCAACGTGCAGCGGCTCCAGGAGAAGCTGGCCGCGCAGCAGCCGAAGGAGGAGACGCCGGAGGAGGAGTCGCAGCCCACGGACCTGTCGGGCGTGCACGTGGAGCGCGCGGCGCTCACCGACGGCGCCATCCGCTTCGTGGACCGCGCGGGCGGCGCGCAGGCGCGCGAGCTGGCGGTGAAGGACCTGGACATCGAGGTGAAGGACCTGCGCGTGGGCCAGCCGCTGAAGGTGGACCTGGCGGCGGCGGTGCTGGCGGAGAAGCAGAACCTGAAGATGACGCTCGCCGCGGCGCCGCTGCCGGCGACGCTCATCCCCACGCCGGAGCAGGTGACGCTGAAGGCGGAGCACATCGACCTGTCGCCGCTGGGGCCGTTCCTGCCTCCGGACGTGGGGCTCCAGGCGGGCACGCTGGACGCGGACTGGAAGGCGGACCTGGGCGGCGCGGTGCCCGGCGGCAAGGGCCCCACGAAGCTGGTGGGCGCCATCAAGGCGCTGGGGATGAAGTTCGCGGGCTCGGAGGGCGGCAAGGCGCTGGACGTGGTGCTCGACACAGACGTGACGGGCGACATGGCCACGGGTGACCTGGCGCTGGACAAGCTGAACCTGGGCCTGGGCCCCGCCGCCATCACGGGCAAGGGCAAGGTGAAGGGGATGCTCACGGACAAGCCCGCGGTGGAGGGCTTCGAGCTGACGGGGCGCAACCTGGACCCCGCCGTGCTCGCCGAGTACTACCCGCCGCTGCGCAAGCAGCTCGACGGGATGATCGCCGGCCCCATTGGCCTGGACGTGCGCGGCAGCGGCACGCAGGACGCGCAGGCCCTCGACATCGCGGTGGACCTGACGCCGGTGCGGCTGCGGGTGCCGGATCAGCTGACGAAGGACGCCGGCGGCGCGATGAAGCTGAACGCGAAGGTGACGGGCGCGGCGGCGAGCGGCGGCGCGCTGCGCTTCGACGCGAAGGCGGACCTGAACGGCGTGGACCTGCGGCCGGGCCTGCTGGTGAACAAGGCGCCGGGGCAGCGGCTGGAGGTCGCGGCGGCGGGCACGTACGCGCCGGCGAAGACGGGCAGCGGGATGACGGTGAACGTCAGCAGCATGAGCCTGGGCGCGCTGGAGGACACGGTGACGGGCACCGCCTCGGTGACGCTGGCGGGCACGGGAAGGAAGGCGACGACGACCTTCAAGGCGGACGTGAAGGCCGCGAAGCTGGATGCGGAGAAGTTGTTGATGAGCGAGGAGCAGGTGCTGGCGCGCAACGGCGGAAAGCTCCCGCCGGAGCCGCCGCCGGGGGCGCCCAACCGCTTCAACGGCTACCGGGGTGACATCCAGTTCAACATCGGGTCGCTGCGCTACACCGCGATGGACCTCACCCACGTGACGGGCGTGGTGAAGATGGTGGACGACCTCATCACGGTGGAGAGGTTCTCGACGGGCATCTACGGCGGCAAGGTGGTGGCGGACGGGACGACCCTCCGGCTGGGGCCCGCGCCGGAGGCCCGGCCCTTCACCGCGAAGGTGCAGGTGCAGAACCTGGAGGTGGCGCAGGCGCTGGCGGAGCGCACGCCGAAGCAGGTGCTGACGGGCAAGTTCAACGGCAACGTGGACGTGCAGGGCGTGGGCTACACGCCGGAGAAGCTGCGGCAGACGCTGCTGGGCGGCATCAACGGCAACCTGCTGGAGGGCACGTTCCTGGGCAAGGACCTGGTGTCGTCCGTGACGGGGCCGCTGTCCAAGGCGCTGCCCTTCGCGTCGAAGGCGCTCAAGAGCAACGAGGTGACGTCGCTGGGGGGGGACCTGCCCTTCAGCGTGACCATCAAGAACGGCGTGGCGCAGCTGAGCAAGCCCATCACCTGGACGCGGCCGGAGGCGGCGATGAGCTTCAACGGCGGCGTCGGGTTGGACGGCACGCTGGACCTGACGGGCGGCGTGTCGCTGACGCCCTCGACCATCAAGACGCTGACGATGGGCAAGGTGACGCCGACGGAGTCCATCCCGGTGGGGCTGAAGATCGCGGGCAAGGCGTGGAGCCCGGACGTGACGGGCGTGGACGTGAAGCCGGCGGCGACGACCATCCTGAAGCTGGCCGGGGGAGCCGCGGTGGGCGGCCTGCTGGGTGAGAAGGGCAAGGCCGTGCAGGACCTCGTCACGGGCGGCCAGGACAAGGCCAAGGCCGAGGCGGAGGCCAAGCGCCAGGAGCTGGAGGCGCGCGCCAACGAGGAGAAGAAGAAGCTGGAGGATCAGGCCCGCCTCGAGCAGGAGAAGGCCAAGCAGCGCGCCGAGGAAGAAGCGAAGAAGCGGCTCAAGGGCATCTTCGGCGGGAAGTAGGCACCGGGGGCATCACGCGCGCCCCGGCCGAGGCCCTCGACGCGGACGTCCCGTTCCTCTTCCTGGAGGAACGGGACGGAGACCTGCCCGCGAATGCCTGCTGGGACCGGGTCCCCTCCGCTCGTCGGCGGCCCTGGCGGGCGCCTTCGCCATCGAGGACGTCCCGCGCCTGGAGGCCCCGACGGCCGAGCGGCTACTGCCCGCCGCGCGTGTCCCAGCCACCGCCGATGGGGCCGCCCCGGGGGCCGCCAGCGCCTCGCGGGTTCATGTCGTCGCGGCGCATCTCCTGATACTGCGTCATCTGCTCCGCGCTGAGCACCTTCTGCATCTCCGCGTCCGTCTGCTGGCGCAGGTCGCGCATCTGCTGGCGCATGTCACGCCCCGGCCGACCTCCCGCCATCGACGCCGCCAGCTCCTGGCGCCTGGCGTCCTCGGCCTGCATCGCCTTCGTCAGCGCCTGCTCCTGGCTGTAGTTGAGGCGCGCGTTGGTGATGAAGGTCTTGAGGCGCGCGGAGCGCTCGGACTCCGCCTGCGCGCGCATCTGGTCCACCTGCTGCTGCCACTGCTGACGCTGCTCGGTGCGCTGCTCGTCCTGCACCGTGCGCATCAGCTCCTTCAGCGACTGCCTCGCGCTGTCGTTGGTCAGCGCCTCGCCCACCATCACGCCGCGCAGCTCCTCGCGCAGCTTCGCGACCTCCGCCTCCAGGCCCGCGGGCGGAGGGCCGCCCGTGCCGGCCGAGGCCGTGCCGCCGCCCTGCTCGAAGGCCATCATCCGCCGGGACAGGAGCTGCACCGTCTCCTCCAGCGCCTTCACGCGGTTCTGGAGCGCCCGCACGTCCGCCGCCGAGTCCTGCACGCGGGGCGCCTCCTGGGGCACGGGGGCCTCCGACTTCCCGGGCCCCCACAGGGCCACGCCGAGCGCCAGCGAAGACAACCCCACCGATGCGATGCCGAGGATGCGATTCATGATGCTCTCCCTGACGGAACTCCCGGCCGCCTATTCGAACGCGCTCCCGGGCTCCGCGCTGCGCGCGCATCCTCCCACCCGCTCCCCGTCCAGGGAACCCTCGCGCGGCGTGCGCCTGCCTGCCGCCCCCCGTGCCGCGAGCGTTGACCTCCTCCAGCGGGACACGGAGAGTCCCCTGCCATGACGCTCCGTCCCATCACTGAAGTCGGCGCCGAGCTGGGGCTCGCGCCGGAAGATGTCCTCCCCTGGGGCCGCGACCGCGCCAAGGTGTCCCTGGACGCCCTGGGCCGCAGCACGCGTCAGGGCCGCATGGTGCTGGTGTCCGCCATCAACCCCACGCCCCCGGGCGAGGGCAAGACGACCATGTCGGTGGCGCTGGCCATGGGCCTGCGCAAGCGGGGCCGCAAGGCGGTGGCGGCGCTGCGCGAGCCGTCCCTGGGGCCCGTCTTCGGCGTGAAGGGCGGCGGCACCGGCGGCGGGCAGGCGAGCCTGGAGCCGGCGGCGGACATCAACCTGCACTTCACCGGCGACCTGCACGCCATCACCAGCGCGCACAACCTGCTGTCCGCGCTGGTGGACAACGCCGTGTACTACGGCCACCCGGTGGCGCTGGAGGGCACGCGGGTGCGCTGGCGGCGCGCGCTGGACATGAACGACCGGTTCCTGCGCAACGTCATCGTGGGGCTGGGCGGCAAGGCGCACGGCGTGCCGCGCGAGACGTCCTTCGACATCACGGCCGCCAGCGAGGTGATGGCCATCCTGGCGCTGGCGGAGAACCTGAAGGACCTGGAGGCGCGGCTGGGGCGCATCGTGGTGGGGCAGGCGCCGGACGGCTCGCCCGTGCGCGCGAACGACGTGAACGCGGCGGCGTCCATGGTGGCGCTGCTCAAGGACGCGCTGATGCCCAACCTGGCCCAGACGCGCGAGGGCGGACCGGCGCTCGTCCACGCGGGGCCGTTCGGCAACATCGCGCATGGGTGTTCGTCGGTGGTGGGCACTCGGATGGCGCTCGCGTACGCGGACGAGGTGGTGACGGAGGCGGGCTTCGGCTTCGACCTGGGCGCGGAGAAGTTCCTGGACATCAAGTGCCGGAGCGCGGGCGTGTGGCCCCGGGGCGTGATGCTGGTGGTGACGCTGCGCGCGCTCAAGCACCACGGCGGCGCGGCGGCCGCGCAGGTGGCGGAGCCGGACCGCGAGGCGCTGCTCAAGGGCTTCAACCACCTGGAGAAGCACCTGGAGTCGGTGGCGGCGTTCGGCCTGCCGGCGGTGCTGTGCGTGAACCGCTTCCCGCAGGACACGGAAGCCGAGCTGGACGAGCTGCGCGCGTTCGCGAAGGCGCGGGGCGTGGGCATCGCGGTGTGCGACGGCTTCAGCAGGGGCGGCGAGGGCTCGCTGGAGCTGGCGGACACGGTGCTGGCGATGCTCGACGCGACGGACGCGGCGCCGCCGAAGCCGCGCTTCCTCTACGCGCTGGAGCAGGCGCCGGAGGAGAAGATCCGCGCCATCGCGCGCGCGGTGTACGGCGCGGACGACGTGGCCTTCACGTCGGGGGCGCGCAAGGACCTGGAGACGGCGCGGGCGCTGGGCGGCGCGGGGCTGCCGGTGTGCATGGCGAAGACGCACCTGTCCCTGTCGGACGATCCGTCGAAGACGGGGCGGCCGCGAGGCTTCACGCTGACGGTGCGCGAGGTGCGCCTGTCCGCGGGAGCGGGCTTCCTGGTGGCGCTGACCGGAGAGCTGCTCACGATGCCGGGCCTGCCCCGCGAGCCCGCCGCCCGCCGCGTCACCGTCCACCCGGACGGCCGCATCACGGGCCTGATGCAGGGCGAGTGACGTCAGAGGGAGGGCCTAGCGTCTCCCGCCGTTCACCCGACGGGAGTTCGCGGCCCTGCCCCACCGGAAGCGCACCAGGTCATCCCCCCATCATCTTGACGGAATATCATCCAGGAATGATATTCCGTCTTCACAGGTTGAAGTCGCCGGGACCGACGAGTTCAGGGACTGGTTCCTCGCGCTCGACGAGGACACGGCGAGGTCCGTGGACCATGGCGTGGAGCTTCTGGCCGCGAAGGGGGTCGCACTGGGGTACCCGTACTGCAGCCAGCTCAAGGGCACGACCCAGCCGCTCCGGGAGCTGCGCATCCAATCCGGCGGGCGTCCCATCCGGGTCTTCTACGCCTTCGACCCCAGCCGCAACGCGGTCCTGCTCCTGGGAGGCGATAAGACCGGAGACAAGCGCTTCTACGAGCGGATGATCCCCCAGGCCGAGAAGATCTGGCTGCGCTACCTCTGGGAAAGCGCCGCCGGACTTCATGATGCTTCGAAGAACGACCGCGAGGAGACGGAGTCATGAAGCTCCACAGTTGGAAGGGGATGCGCCGGGAGAAGTTCACGCCAGCGCAGCTCAAGGAGCAGGACGAGCGCGTCCGGAAGGAGCTCTTGGAGATGAGCCTGCGGGAGGTGCGCGAGTTCGCGGGGCTGACGCAGACGCAGCTCGCGGAACGGATGGGCATCTCCCAGGGTCAGCTCTCCCAGACCGAAGCCCGGGAGGACCACCGACTCTCCACCCTCCGGCGCGCGGTCGAAGCGATGGGAGGAGAGATCGAGGTCGCCGCGGTCTTCGGCGGCAAGCGGATCATCCTCAAGGGCGTCTGACGCACGACGGGCCGCCCCGGTGACTCCGGAGCGGCCCGTGGGCCCTGCTGGACTCCGCCTTCGACGGCTAGACGCGGAAGGCGGTGGACAGCGCCTGGAGCTTGCCCAGGGACGTGTTGATCTGCCCCACCGCCTGCTCGGCGTTGGTGGTGGCCGCCACCACGTCGCTCATCATCTCCGACAGCTGCGTCACCACCTCCGTCATCTGCGTGATGCCCGCGTTCTGCTGCGTCACCGAGGCGACGATCTGCCGCGCCGCCTGGCTGCTCTCCTGCACCACCTGGGTGATGTCCTTCAGCGTCGTCGCGGACGAGAGCACCTGCTCGATGCCATCCTCCATCTTCTGGCTGTCCTCCTCCGCCATGCCCACCGTCTCGCGGATGGCCTGGTTGATCTCCAGGAGGATCTTCCCGATGCGCTGCGTGCTCTGCAGCGACTGGCTGCTCAGCGCCCGCATCTCCTTCGCCACCACCGCGAAGCCCCGGCCCTCCTCGCCCGCCCGCGCCGCCTCGATGGCCGCGTTCAACGCCAGCACGTTGGACTGGTCCGCCAGGTCCTTCACGCTGCCGATGATCTCCCCCGCGTGCACCGCCTGCTCGGACAGCACGCCGATGCTCCCCACCAGCGCGCCCACCCGCGCGCGGATCTGCTGCAACCCCTCCGCGCTGCGCTCGATGGACACCTGCCCGGAGGCGCTGAACGCGTCCGCCTGCGCCGCCACCTTCAGCACCATCTCCGCGCGGCTGGCCGCCATGCCGGACGTCTGGGCGATCTCCGCGATGGTGGAGCTGGCCTCCGTGAGGCTGCGCGACTGGCTGGTCAGGAAGTTGAGCTGCTCGTGGCTCGCCACGTTCAGCCGCGCCGCCGCCGCCGTCAGCTCCGTCACCACCGCGTGCAGCGTGCCCGGCACCGAGCCCAGCCGCGTCATCAGCGTCTGGATGCTGCGCGCCAGCTCGCCCACCTCGTCCTGCGCGCTCGTGTCGATGTTCAGCGACAGGTCGCCCTCCCGCGCGATGCGCGTCGCCGTCGCCGTCAGCCGCGCCAGGGGCGTCGTCACCTCGCGCAGCAGCCACACCGTGGCCACCCCGAGCGCCCCGATGCACGCCACCGCCAGCACCAGCACCCACGTCAGCGTCGTGCCGTGCAGCGACGACACCTCCATGAAGGCCTCGCGCTGCGACGCCTCCTGCTGCGCCGTCACCCGCTCCAGGCCGTCGTGCACCACGCGGTACGCGGGCTCCAGCTTCGCGAGCGCGGCCTCCGCGGCCGGATCACCGCTCGCCACCAGCGCCACCACCCGCGACGCCTCCTGCCAGTAGCGCGTGAAGGCCCCCTGAAGCGCCTCCACCTTCGAGCCGTCCACGTCCGGCAGCCCGCGCAGCGCCGCGAGCCCCTTCTGGAGCCCCGCCACCTGCGCGTCCAGCGTCTGCTGCTGCACCGCGTGCAGCGCCACCGCGTCACCCACGTCCTGGTGCAGCGCGGCGAACCCCGCGCGCGCGGTCTGCGCCAGGCTCACCGACGGCGCCAGGCTGGAGCCGATGCGCTCCGAGGCGTCCCGCGTGCGCGCGCCCAGCACCACCGTCACCGCCACGATGGCCACCAGGAACGCCGCCGCCACCGTCGGCAGCACCATCATCTTCTGCTTGAGCCTCAAGGCCATCGCACACCCCCTCGCGCGCCCATGTCACCCATCCCGATGAAGCGCGGTCCAACTCCCGCGCCGGGCCTGCTGCGCCAGCTCATGTCGCTCATCCTTCCGCGGCCCCCACGGGCTCGCCCGGGGGCCGGGGCTCCGTCAGGACACGTAGGATAGACAACACCTCACCCCTCGACTCAAGCCCGCGCCCCTTGAATTGTCCTGGAAACGGGTCGGTATTGCCCCGCAGGGTCACGTGGGACACTTCACCCTGTCAGGTGGGACTCGTGGCGAAGGACGCTTCACGTCTGCCGTGACAGCGCTCCGGGGCACCCGGGCGCGATCATTCCAGCCCCTCAGGAGCCAGCCCACCTGGAGGGTCTATTCACTCCTGGTGAAGGTGGCGCGGCGCGCGGGGGCGGGCGCTCAGCGCGAGGGCTGGGGGAGGAAGGGCTCCACCTCGCGGCGGCAGGCGTCGTCGCACTCGGAGAAGCGGGAGAGGAACGCCGCGTGGTTCGCGCACTTCCTGGGCCAGCGCGAGGCGCCGCCGTCCACCAGGCACAGCAGGCGGAACTCCTCGCGGGTCTCCGTGAAGAGGGCCTCCCGCTGCGAGGGGGACATCGCGTCCAGCGCGCGGTTCTCCCCGCCCTGGAGCCAGATGAAGACGCCCACCATCACCAGGAAGACGAGGCCCAGCCAGGTGCCCTTGCGCAGCCAGATGCTGGGCGGTGGGGCCAGCTCCTTCGCGAAGATGTTCTTCTCCTCGCCCCCCGCGTCCGGAGGCGTCCCTTCGTTGCCCATGGGCTCCCTTCCATCCATGGCGCGTGCCAGCCGCACGGCCGTGCCGCAGCAGACACCAGCCCGCTCCACGTTGCACCTTGCAACCGCCGCCCCGGGCCCATCGTGCCGGGTGCGGTGCGGCCTCCATGGCTTGCGCCGCCCGGCATCCGACAGACGGGCCCGGCACACGGCGTGCTCCTAGACTGTGACCATGGAAGTGCGTGCCAGTGCCGAGGCGACGGAGCGCCCCATGCGGGTGCTCGTGGTGGACGACGAGCGAAACATCCGCCACACCCTGCGGGTGTGCCTGGAGGGCCTGGGCTGCGAGGTGCGCGAGGCCGCCACGCCGGAGGCCGCGCTCGCGGCGCTCGCCCAGGGGCCGGCGGACCTGGCGTTCGTGGACCTGCGGCTGGGCAACGCGTCCGGCCTGGAGCTGCTGCCCCGCCTGCTCGCCGAGTCCCCCGCGCTGGACGTCATCCTCATCACCGCCTACGCGACCTTCGACACGGCCGTGGAGGCGGTGAAGCGCGGCGCGCGCGACTACCTGCCCAAGCCGTTCACCCCCGCGCAGATCCGCCACGTCCTGGAGCGCGCGAAGGCGCAGCGGGAGCTGACCTCGCACCTGGGGGACCTGGAGGGGCAGCTGGCGCAGGCGGTGCCGGAGGCGACGCTGGAGACGGCGTCGCCGGCCATGCACGCGGCCATCGGCTTCATCCAGCGCGCGGCCGCGTCCGACGCGGCGGTGCTGCTGCGCGGGGAGAGCGGCACGGGCAAGGGGGTGCTCGCGCGGGCGCTGCACTCGATGAGCGCGCGGCGCAAGCGGCCCTTCGTCACCATCAACTGTCCCACGCTGTCCGAACAGCTGCTGGCGAGCGAGCTGTTCGGCCACGCGCGCGGCGCCTTCACGGGCGCGGTGAAGGACCAGCCGGGCCGCGTGGAGCAGGCGGAAGGCGGCACGCTCTTCCTGGACGAGGTGGCGGAGATGAGCCCCGCGCTCCAGGCGCAGCTCTTGCGCTTCCTCCAGGAGAAGCAGTTCGAGCGGCTGGGCGAGGGGCGCACGCGCAAGGCGGACGTGCGCGTGGTGGCGGCCACGCACCGCGACCTGGAGAAGGACGTGGCGGAGGGCCGCTTCCGCGAGGACCTGATGTACCGGTTGAACGTCCTGGAGGTGAAGCTTCCCGCCCTGCGCGAGCGGCCGGAGGACCTCCTCCCGCTGGCCCGCCGCTTCATCGCCTTCTTCGCGAAGGCCGCGCAGCGCCCCGCGCCGGAGCTGTCGCCCGCCACGGAGGCGATGCTGCGGGCCTACCCGTGGCCGGGCAACGTGCGCGAGCTGCGCAACGCGCTGGAGCGGGCGCTCATCGTGGGGGCGTCCGGCGTGGTGGAGCCGCAGGCGTTCCCGGAGCGCATCGCGTCCTCGGTGGGGCCGGGGGTGACCCTGGGCGGGCCGCACACGCTGGAGGCGGTGGAGCGCGAGCACATCCTGCGGGTGATGGCCTCCGCGCCGACGCTGGATGAAGCGGCCCGGCTGCTCGGCATCGACGCGTCCACGCTGTGGCGCAAGCGCAAGAAGTACGAAGCGGACGCGAAGCCGGAGACATGACGCGCGAGGCTGTGCGCCAGTGCATGCAGGCCCGGCACCGGAGGCCGGGGCGTGCAGGGGCGCTCGCCCTTCCGAGTGGATTGCACCCTTGCGCGCGCGTGCGAACCCTGGCCCGTCATGAACCTCATCGACGTGCTCATCCAGCAGCACCGCGACGCCGAGGCCCTCTTCGAGGCCTGGCGCCATGCGCCGGACGAAGAGAAGCGGGAGCTGTGCCTGCGCCTGGCCGAAACGCTCACCCTGCACAGCACCCTCGAGGAGCGCTGGGTGTACCCCATCGCGAGGACCGTCGTGGCGGGGCCCTGCATCGACTTCGCGGTGGAGGAGCACGGGGAGATGACCCAGCTGCTCTCCGAGCTGCTGCGCGTCCGCCACGACGCGCGCCGCCGCGAGGCCACGGTGCGGCAGCTGGAGGCGGTGGTGGCCCAGCACATGGCGGAGGAGGAGCGCGAGGTGCTCCCCCGCCTGCGCGGGATGGACGCGAGCGCGTTCGGCCCGTCCAGCGATGAAATCGTCCGCTCCGCGTCCGACGCGCGGAACGAGGCGATGCGGCAGCTGGAGGCCCCCGCGCCGGCGTGACCGCGGGCCTTCAGCCCTGCTCGGGCTGCGGCAGCGTGAACCAGAACGTGCTGCCCTGTCCGGGCGCGCTCACCACGCCCAGCTCGCCGCCGTGGGCCTGGACGATGTCGCGCGCGATGGACAGCCCCAGCCCCGCGCCTCCCGTCGGCGCGCCCGGGGCCCGGTAGAACCTCTCGAAGATGCGCGCCTGCTCCTGGGCGGGGATGCCCTCGCCGGTGTCGCGCACCTCGAAGCGCGCGTGGGTGCCTTCGCGCGACACGCGCACGGCCACCTCGCCGCCGCGCGGCGTGTGCTTCACGCCGTTGCCCACCAGGTTGCCCAGCACCAGCTGCAGCCGGTCCGGATCCACGCGCACCGTCTCCAGGTCCGGCGAGAGGAATCGCGACAGGCGCACGCCCCGGTCCTCCGCCAGCGCGCGCTGCGCGGCCAGCGCCTGCTCCACCAGCGCCTCCGCGCGCACCTCCCGCACGTCCAGCTGGAGCCGCCCGGCCTGGATGCGCGACAGGTCCAGCAGGTCGTCCACGATGCCCTGCAACCGCTCGCAGTCCTCGCGCGCCGCGAAGAGCAGGTCCGCCTGCTTCTCCGTCACCTGCCCCACGACGCCCTCGGCCATCAGGTGGATGGCCATGCGCAGCGACGTGAGCGGCGTGCGGAACTCGTGCGCCACCGTGGCCACCAGGTCGTTCTTCAGCTCGTCGAAGCGACGCAGCCGCGTCACGTCCTGGAGGATGAGCGTGGCGCCCACCACGTCCCCCGTCTCCCCGTGCACCGGGCTGCCGCGCGGCAGGAGCCACCGGCCGCCCTCGGGCGACGCCTCCACCCGCACGGCCTCCTCGTAGCCCCGGGGCTGGTACGCGCCCCTCCCGCCCACGACGTGCGCGCGCACGCGCTCCAGCACGGCGCGCACCTCCGGCTCCACGCGGGCCAGCGCGTCCCCGCCCGCGTCCAGCCGCAGGCGCAGCACCTCCTCCGCCGCCGCGTTCACGTTGAGCAGCCCGCCGTCCGCGCCCAGCACCAGCACGGGGTCGGGCAGGCTGTCGATGGCCGCCTGGGACACCGCCTGCGCCTGGAGCAGCTCGCCCAGGCTGCTCTTGCGGTACTGCCCCAGCCGCTCCGCCATGGTGTTGAAGTCCCGCGCGAGCTGGGCGATTTCATCCCGCCCCTCCACCACCGCGCGCGCCTCCACGTCGCCCTGCCCCAGGCGGCGCACCGCCTGCGACAGCACGGACACCGGGCGCAGCGCGCGCTGCACCAGCGACGTGGTGAAGAACAGGCCGAAGCCCAGCGCCGCCACCACGGCCAGCACCATCAGCGTGTTCACCTGCCCGCTCTGCTGGCGCAGCCGGTCGTTCTTGCGCACCATCGCGTCCTGGTTCAGCGCGAGGACGGACGACGCCGCGGCCTTCGCCTCCTGGAAGGCCGGGGCGAGTGATTCGAAGTAGCGCGTGCGCGCGGCCTCCGCGTCACGCGCCTGGAGGAAGACCTCGAACTCCTCGCGGTACTTCGTCCACGCGGTGCGCAGCCGCCGCGTGGCCTCCGCCTCGCCGGGCTCGGTGATGTTGTGCTGCTGGACGCCCAGCTCCGCCTCCAGCGAGGGGCGCTGCGCGGCCTGCTGGGCGAGGCCCCGCTCGCGCTCACCCGCGATGATGAACAGCGCCGCGCTGTCCATGCGCTCCAGTTGCTCCGTGATGCGCTGGGTGGCGAGCACGCTGCGGTAGTTGTCCTCCAGCACCCGCTGGCCGGCGCGGCCCACGCGCGCCAGGGTGATGACGGCCGTGGCGCCCAGGAAGAGCAGCGCCAGCACCAGCGGCGCCTGGGCCAGCAGCAGCCGCGAGCGCAGCGTCATGGGCGCTTCTCCTCGTGGGACTCGAAGGACACGACGTGGATGTCGAAGCCCTCCCCTTCCCTCAGGAGGCGCGCGTCCGCGGTCAGCCCCAGCCGCTGGCGCCACCTCGCCTGGTGGGAGCGGCCGACGATGATGTGCCCCACGCCGTGCGCGCGAGCGAAGTCCAGCAGCGCCGCCACCGGGTCGCGGGAGCGCAGGCGCACCACCTCCGCGCCCAGCTCCTTCGCCTTCTCGATGTTCATCAGCAGGTGCCGCTGCGCCTCCGCGTCGATGAGGTTCGGCGCCTCGCGCGGCGTCTCCACGTACACCACGAACCAGTCCGTGTTGAGCCGGCCCGCCATGCGCGAGCCCCGGCGCAGCAGCGTCGCCGCGCGGGGCGGGTGGCTGGAGAGGGCCACCAGCACCCGGCCCCACGCGCCGCCCTTCTGGGAGGCGTCCTCGCCCGCCAGGGCCTGCCGGCCCGCGGTGGCCCGGTCCAGGCTCTCCGCCACCTCGCGCAGGGCCAGCTCGCGCAGGGTGGAGAGGTTGTCGCCGGTGAAGAAGCGCTCCAGCGCGTGCGGCACCTTGTCCGGCGCGTAGATCTTCCCCGCCCTGAGCCGCTCGTGCAGGTCCTCCACCGCGAGGTCCAGGTTCACCACCTGGTCCGCCGTCTTGAGGAAGCTGTCCGGCAGCGTCTCCCGCACGGTGACGCCGGTGTTGCGCTCCACCAGGTCGTTGAGGCTCTCCAGGTGCTGCACGTTGAAGGCGCCAATGACGTTGATGCCCGCGGCCAGCAGCTCCTGCACGTCCTGGTAGCGCTTGCGGTGGCGGCACACCGGCGCGTTGGTGTGGGCCAGCTCGTCCACGACGGCCACCTGCGGCTTGCGCGCGAGGATGGCGTCCAGGTCCAGCTCCTCCACGGTGACGTCGCGGTACGTGATGCGCTGGCGGGGCACGACCTCCAGGCCCTCGACCAGGGCCTCCGTCTCCGGACGGCCGTGGGTCTCGATGAAGCCCAGCACCACGTCCACGCCGCGCGCCTTCAGCGCGTGCGCCTCCTCCAGCATGCGGAACGTCTTGCCCACGCCCGCCGCGAAGCCGATGTAGAGCTTCAGCCGGCCGCGGCGGCCGCGCTCCACCAGCTCCAGGAAGTCCTCCGCGCGCGGGCGCCGCGTCGTCATGTCAGGGCCTCGGGCCTGGCTCCACGGCCTCCGCGGGCGTGGGGGCGGGGGCGCCGAGCTGGCGGTCCATCGCCAGGTTCAACATCAGCACATTGATCCGGGGCTCGCCCAGCACGCCGAGCGTGCGGCCCTCCACGCGCGCTTGCACCAGCGCCTCCAGCCGCGCCGGCTCCACGCCGCGCGCCCTGGCCACGCGGGGCACCTGCCACAGCGCCGCCTCCGGCGACACGTGGGGATCCAGGCCGGAGCCCGTCGTGGAGACCAGCTCGCCGGGCACGGGCCCGGGGGCGTCCGGGTTCTCCTTGCGCAGCCGGTCCGCCTCCGCCACGGCGCGGTCGCGGAGCTTCTGGGAGGTGGGGCCCAGGTTGCTCCCACCCGAGGCCGCCCCGTCCCAGCCCGCACCCGCCGCTGACGGGCGCGGCTGGAAGTAGTCGGGCCGCGTGAAGCCCTGCCCGATGAGCTCGCTGCCCACCTCGCGGCCCCGGCCATCCCGCGCCAGCGACCCGTTGGCTTCATGGGGGAACAGCACCTGCGCCACGCCGGTGACGGCCAGGGGGTACAGCGCGCCCGTGAGGACCAGCGTGACGACGCTGGCGCGCAGGGCGGTGAAGAGCACGGAGACCATGGTGTCCGGGTTCCTTTCTCGCGGGCTCACGCCAGGCCCACGGTGGTGAGCACCACGTCGATGACCTTGATGCCCACGAACGGGACGATGACGCCGCCCACGCCGTAGAGCAGCAGGCTGCGGCGCAGGAGGGCCGCCGCGCCCAGCGGGCGGTAGCGCACGCCCCTCAGCGCCAGCGGGATGAGCGCCACGATGATGAGCGCGTTGAAGATGACGGCGGACAGGATGGCGCTGAAGGGCGACCTCAGCCCCATCACGTTGAGCGGGGCGATCTGCGGGAAGACGCCCATGAACAGCGCCGGGAGGATGGCGAAGTACTTCGCCACGTCGTTGGCGATGGAGAAGGTCGTCAGCGTGCCGCGCGTCATCAGCAACTGCTTGCCCACCTCCACCACCTCCAAGAGCTTGGTGGGGTTGGAGTCCAGGTCCACCATGTTGCCGGCCTCCTTCGCGGCCTGGGTGCCGGTGTTCATCGCCACGCCCACGTCCGCCTGGGCCAGCGCGGGCGCGTCGTTGGTGCCGTCGCCCGTCATGGCCACGAGCTTGCCCTTGCCCTGCTCCGCGCGGATGAGCGCGAGCTTGGCCTCCGGGGTGGCCTCCGCGAGGAAGTCGTCCACGCCGGCCTCCCGCGCGATGGCCGCCGCGGTGCGCGGGTTGTCGCCGGTGATCATCACCGTGCGGATGCCCATGGCGCGGAAGCGGTCGAAGCGCTCCTTGATGCCGCCCTTCACCACGTCCTTCAGGTGGATGATGCCCAGCACCCGCGCGCCGTCCGCCACGGCGAGCGGCGTGCCGCCCATGTCGCCGATGCGACCCGCCACCTGCGTCAGCGCCTCCGGCACCGCGCCGCCCTGCGCCTGCACGTGGCGGACGATGGCGTCCACCGCGCCCTTGCGGATGCCGCGCGGGCGCGGATCCACCAGGTCGCAGCCGCTCATGCGCGTCTGCGCGGTGAAGGGGACGAAGGTGGCCTGGTGCGCGCGCAGCTCGCGCGGACGCAGCTTGTACGTGTCCTTGACCAGCGTGACGACGGAGCGGCCCTCCGGGGTCTCGTCCGCGAGGCTCGCGAGCTGCGCGGCCTCCGCCAGCTCCTCCACGCGCACGCCCGGCATGGGCAGCAGCTCCGAGGCCATGCGGTTGCCCAGGGTGATGGTGCCCGTCTTGTCGAGCAGCAGCGTGTCCACGTCCCCCGCCGCCTCCACCGCGCGCCCGCTGAGCGCGAGCACGTTCTTGCGCAGCAGCCGGTCCATGCCGGCGATGCCGATGGCGCTCAGGAGGCCGCCGATGGTCGTGGGGATGAGGCACACCAGCAGCGCCACCACCGCCGTGCCGGACAGCGGCACGCCGGAGTACAGCGCCACGGGCACCAGCGTCACGCACGCCAGCAGGAACACCAGCGTCAGGCCCACCAGCAGGATGTGCAGGGCGATCTCGTTGGGCGTCTTCTTGCGCGCCGCGCCCTCCACCAGGCCGATCATCCGGTCGAGGAATGACTCGCCGGGGTCCACGCCGATGCGGATGACGATGCGGTCGGACAGCACCTTGGTGCCGCCGGTGACGGCCGAGCGGTCGCCGCCGGACTCGCGGATGACGGGGGCGGACTCGCCGGTGACGGCGGACTCGTCCACGCTGGCGATGCCCTCGATGACCTCCCCGTCGCCGGGGATGACGTCGCCGACCTCGCAGACCACGCGGTCGCCCTTGCGCAGGGCGGGGGCGCCCACGCGCTCCTCGCGGCCGTCGTCGGTGAGGCGGCGGGCCTGGGTGTCCTGGCGCATGCGGCGCAGCGCGCTCGCCTGGGCCTTGCCGCGCCCCTCCGCCACGGCCTCCGCGAAGTTGGCGAAGAGGACGGTGAACCACAGCCACAGCATCACCGACACGGTGAACCACATGGGCGCGCTGTCCGGCTGGCGGACCACCAGGTCCTTGAGGACGAACACGGTGGTGAGGAGGCTGCCGGCCCACACCACGAACATCACCGGGTTGCGGGCCACGTCGCGGGGGTGGAGCTTCTTGAGGCTCTCCCAGACGGCGGGCTTGAGCAGCGCCGGGTCGAGCAGCGACGCCTGCTGGTTGGCGGAGGCCATGGTCAGAACACCTTTCCGGCCGCGCCGAGGAAGTGCTCGACGACGGGGCCCAGGGACAGGACGGGGAAGAACGTCAGCGCGCCCACGATGACGACGACGCTCACGAGCAGGCCGGTGAAGAGGGCGCCCTGGGTGGGGAAGGTGCCCGGCCCGGGGGCCACGACCCTCTTGCCCACCAGCGACCCCGCGAGCGCCAGCACCGGCACCATCATCAGGAAGCGGCCAGCGAGCATGGCCATGCCCAGGCTGATGTTCCAGAACGGGGTGTTGGCGTTGAGGCCCGCGAAGGCGCTGCCGTTGTTGGCCACGCCGCTGGTGAACGCGTAGAGCAGCTCCGACAGGCCGTGGGGGCCCGCGTTGTTGAGGGACGACGTGCCCTGCGGGATCACGGCCGCCACGGCGGACAGGCCCAGGATGACCAGCGGGAAGATGAGCACGTAGAGCATGGCGAGCTTCATCTCTCGCGCTTCGATCTTCTTGCCGAGGAACTCCGGGGTGCGGCCCACCATCAGGCCCGCGATGAACACGGCGAGCACCGCCATCACGAGGATGCCGTAGAGGCCCGCGCCGACGCCGCCGAAGATGACCTCGCCCAGCTGCATGTTGACCAGGGGCACCAGGCCGCCCAGCGGCGTGAAGCTGTCATGCATGGCGTTGACCGCGCCGCACGACGCGTCGGTGGTGACGGTGGCGAACAGCGCGGAGGCCGCGACGCCGAAGCGCGTCTCCTTGCCCTCCAGGTTCCCGACCTGGGCGACGCTCGCGGGGGCGAGCGCGGGGTTGGGCTGGGACTCGGCGGCGTAGCTCACGGCGGCGCCGGCGAAGAAGAGGACGGACATGGCGGCGAAGAGGGCCCAGCCCTGCTTCGTGTCGCCGGTCATCTTCCCGTAGGTGTACGTGAGGCCCGCGGGCAGCGCGAAGATGAGCAGCAATTGAACGAGGTTGGTGAGCGGCGTGGGGTTTTCGAAGGGGTGGGCGCTGTTGGCGTTGAAGAAGCCGCCGCCGTTGGTGCCCAGCAGCTTGATGGCCTCCTGCGAGGCCACGGGGCCGAAGGCGAGCGTCTGCTTCGCGCCCTCCAGGGTGGAGACCTGGTGGTACGGCGCCAGGCTCTGGAGCACGCCCTGGGACACGAGGAACAGGGCGGCGACGAAGCTCAGGGGCACGAGCACGTAGAGGGTGCCTCGCACCAGGTCCACCCAGAAGTTGCCCAGCGTCTTGCGGCCCTCCGGGCCCGCGCGGCGGGTGAGGCCGCGCGCCAGGGCGAGCGCGACGCCCAGGCCCGCGGCCGCGGACGTGAAGTTCTGCCACGTCAGCCCCAGCATCTGGGTGGCGTAGCTCATGGTGGATTCGCCCGCGTAGGACTGCCAGTTGGTGTTGGCGGTGAAGCTGGCGGCGGTGTTGAAGGCGAGCTCCGGGCCCACGGCGGGCAGCCCCTGGGGGTTGAACGGGAGCACGTGCTGGAGCCGCTGGAGCGCGTAGACGCCCAGCGCGCCGAGCAGGCTGAAGGCAAGCAGGGAGGCGGTGTACTGGACCCACGTCTGCTCCTGCTCGCGGCTCACGCCGCACAGGCGCAGCAGGGCCCGCTCGATGGGCCCGAGCACGCGAGGCAGGGGTTGGGTGTCGGCCTCGAAGACGCGGAAGAGGTAGCGACCCACGGGCTTCGTGAGCGCGAGGACGAGCACGAAGAACAACAGGGTCTGGAGCCAGCCGATGAGGGTCATGGCGGAGTCCTAGAAGCGCTCGGGCTGGAGCAGGGCGTAGACGAGATAGGCGGACAGCAGCACCGCGAGCGCGATGCCAGCGACGTATTCGAAGGTCATGACGGGGGACTCCTCACAGGCGCTCGCAGCCGTGGGTGTAGGCCGCGCAGAGCGCGAAGAAACCGATGGTCACCAGGATGAGGACGAGGTCCATGGGTGAAAGCTCCACTTCGGGGTTCAGAAGGCGGCGACCGCGCCGACCGCGACCAGGGTCTGGTGTTGGCGCGGGAGGGGTGGCTGCCCTCCGCCGCGCGCCGGACCGTCGAAGACGTTCTGGGTCGAGTGGTCGTGGCGGGCCTCGGCCTTGAGGACGAGGTGTTCAGCGGGCTTCACTTCCAGGGTGAGCGTGCCCTCGGACAGGGTCTGCGCGGTGCCGCTGAGCAGGCCCTCCCGGTCGCGGTACACCTCCGCGCGCGCGGTCACGGCCACGGGCGCCGCGACCTGGACGCGCACGTTGGCGCCCGCCGCGTACCAGAGGGCGGCTGAGGTCCCCGGGCGGGCCTGCCGGCCCACGTCCGCGGTGACGGCGATGCTCACGGCGTCGGTGGCCTTCAGGGTGACGACGGTGTCCGCGAACAGGCGCAGGGCCTCCGTGTCGTCGGAGCCCTCGTTGCCCACGAAGGTGTTGAGGGACACGCCCAGCCGGTCGCTCGCGTAGGCGACCTGGGTGCCCAGGGCCTTGCCGCCGTTGTTGTCCCCGATGGTCTGCCAGCCATTGAGCAGGTGGAGCTGCGCGCTCCAGCGCGCATCGAAGCGCCAGGTGCCCTTGAGGCCTGTCTGGTAATAGGGCGAGAGCTCGCCCATCCACGAGCGGGTGTAGGTCCAGTTGAGCTGGGATTGGAAGGACTCGAAGCCGATGTGGCTGGGGTAGATGCCCGCCTCCAGGGTGAGCGGGCCGCGCGCGAAGGACAGCGAGGCCTGCTGCACGTAGCGCCAGACGTCCGGGCCGGTGGCGTCCGCCTCGGGCTCCGCGCGGTGCAGCACGTCGATGCCGGTGCCGAAGCCGAGCAGGACGCGGAAGCCCACGGGCTCCGGCGCCAGGTTCACGCCCAGCGACGCCAGGTTGACGGTGAGCTCGTCGTGCCGCCGGGCGGTGGTGCCGGTGCCCGGCAGGAAGCTCACGCCGCTGTCGGGGCGGTTGAGGTTGTAGGCGTAGCAGGCGTCCACGCCGCCCTCGACCTGGAGTCGGGAGAGCAGCGAGGTCACCTCGGGCGAGGCCTGGGTCAGCAGCAGGTGAAGCAGGTGGGGAGCGAGGTCGGGAGCCATACCGGGCTCCCTCCATGAGCATCCGCCGTACCGGAGACGGCCTCCGTCAGGCCCAGGCGTTCCGAGGGGTTGCGGGGGCCCTCCTCCCGCCCGGCTTGCAATGTGCACGAACCGGCTTCGCGCACCCCTGCGAGGTGAAAGGAGGCGGCGGCGTTACAGTGGAGGGCGGAGGTGGTGGGCGTGCATCCGTACCGGCGGAGCGAGCGCATCCCATGCTGACGAGGCGTGAGTGCCCCTCCAGCAAGCTCCCCGCTGGCGCTTCGAACGGATGGGTGACAGCCACGCCGCGCACATGGCTGTCTTCATCAGCGCAATCCTCCCGGGAGAAAGGATTGGTGGATGGAACAAGGAAGGTCCTGGCGTTCGCTGTTCTGGACCACGGCCATCAACCACCTGCCCCAGCCCACCCACTCACGGACTGTGGGACACGGACGAGTCGCAGTCCGAGGTGCACCTGCCCGAGCAGGCGACCTGCCCGGGGTACGAGTCCAGGATGGCGCACTCGGTGCCTCCCGTGCAGGACACGAGCTCGGTGCAGACCCTGGAATCATCCACGCAGCGGGCCTTCGACACGCCGTCCAGCTTGAGCACGAGGCAGGACAGGTTCTGGGGACACGGGGGCAGGTCCACGCCGCACTCCTGCGCCAGGTCCAGCGACTGCCCCTCCCGCAGCTTCAGCCGCCCCTGCCCTCCTGCGTCGTTCGACCCACAGGCCGCGAGGGTCATCACCGTCAGACAACCGCCCAGCATCCGCATCCAGCGCATCGTGGCTCCTTGGGAGACGTGAAGCCTCATGCCCGGAGCAAGGCGTGGACCAGGGGAGCGTCGCAGGGATTTCGCGCGCTTGGCGGCAGGAGGCGGCCTCGGAATTCTGATGGAGCCTCGAATCCCTGGCGGCTCACTCCGCGCGATGCGCGAGGAAGACCTTGTACTGGAGCGAGACGAAGAGCGGCTTCGGCGCCACGAAGCCTGCCCGCTCGAACAGCTCGAACAGGGCGGCGTCGGACGCGATGGGCTGCATCTTCGCCATGGCCTGACGCCGCGCCTCCAGCTTCTCCGGCGTCACGCCGTACGCCCTCAGCCGACAGGACTCCACGTTCGTCAGCTCGGGGTCCTGGCCGATGCGGCATCCCAGCACCAGGGGCGCTCCGGGCTTCAGCCTCCTCGCGACCTCCCGCAGCAATTCGACACGCGCCTCCTCGCCCTCCACGTGGTGCAGCACGCCCATCAGCTGCGCGCCGTCGAACCGTGGACCCTGCGGCAACGTGCGCAGCTCGCCTTCGTGCAGGTGCGTGCGCGCCAGCAGCCCTTCCGCCTCCAGGCGCTTGCGCGCGACCTCCAGCATCGCCCCGGAGGGCTCCACGCCAGTGAAGCGCCAGCCCGGCACGTTGAAGCGGTGATAGGGCAGCAGCTCCGCGCCCGTGCCCAGGCCCACGTGGAGCAGGGACGCCGTGTCCTGACCGTCCAGGTGGGCGGCCAGGGCACTGACGCCCAGCTCGTAGGCCGCCTGGTAGCCGGCGAGGTTCACCGCCGCCTGGGCGTCGTAGTGCGGCGCGCGGTCAGCGCCAAAGCCATGCACCGCTGCATGCGCGGAAGGGGCGTGGGTCATGATGCCCGGAAGATGCGTCCGCCCCTCGCTGAAGGACAGAGCGGGGATTCAGACGGAATCAGCGGATCTTTCGACGGCGGCCTACGCCTCCGGCACGAACCCGTCCCCCTCGCGCCGGAACACCGCGCCGACCGGCGCGTCCAGGATGGCGTCCAATTCCTTGCACCGCCCCAGCAACGACCGCAGCGGGACGATGACCGCGTTGGCCCTGTCCTTCATGTACTCCTCGGTCTCCAGGCCCGAGGTGAAGAGCCAGCCGCTGTCCTCCTCCGCCGCGGGCTTCGAGCGCTCCGCGAAGCGGATGGGCTCCCCACCCTCCGCGATGTAACGCGTGACGAGCGCCTTGCGCTGACGCAGCCGGAGGCGCCGTATCAGCTGCTGCCGCTCCTCCGTGCCCAGCTCCACCCGGACGCGCACCGTCCGCCCTTCCGCGTCCAGGTGCCGGCTCACCGTGAAGATGCCGTCCCCCCAGCGGTTTCCACACCCCACCACGCGCGCGCCGTCGAGCACGAGCGAGGCCGCGTCCTCCTCGCTGGCGCGCAACGCGGCGTTCAGCTTCTCCAGGTTGCAGTGCGGCCGGTAGTCCACGCCCACCGCGAGCCCTTCCTGCTCGATGCGCTCCTGCAGCGGCGTGGCCTTCTCCCCCACCCGCTCCATGGGCAGGTCCTTCCACCCATACAGCCCGTCGCCCAGGTCGCTCGCGCCCAGCTCCTTCGCGAGCCCCCGCGCGTCCGGGCCGTGAAACACATAATCCGCCAGCCCGTCCTCCGGCTCCCACATGCGGAACCGTCCCATCGGGCCCAGCCCGGTGAACAACAACTGACCGTGGTCCACCATCACCCCGGCCACCTGCTCCGACCGGACCACCTCCGCCTGCTCGTCCACGACGATGTCGATGGACCGCCAACGCCCGCCGAACTCTCCCGGCGGCATGGGCACTCCCAGCACCTTCACCCCCCGGCCCACGGGCAGGTCCCCCGCCACCACCGCCCACAGGCCGTTGTACTTCACGACCCCCAATCCCTTTCCATGCTCCAGCGCGAGCCGCGCCCGCTCCGTGTGCGGGAGCCGCGCCGACAACACCTCCGCGCGCGCGTCGAAGCCCCGCTCCCGGGCGAACGACGCGAAGTGCGCCGCCGCGTCCGCCGGATCCGCCCGGTCGAAGAGGAAGCGCGGGTCGAACTCCCGGTCGTAGGCCCGGCCCGCCGCGTCCGCGTCCGGCCCGGTGATGCGCAGGTCATGCGCCGGCGGGTCCTTCTTCCGGGGCGACGCCGGCTCCGCGTCGTGCCGCCAGAAGCGCCCCAGGCCGGGGTCCAGGATGAGCAACACCCCCTCCGGCAGGTCGATGTCTCCCAACGCCACGGGCTTCGGTGTCTTCGCGGTTCGCGCCATGGACAGGACCCTACGCGACCGGGCGCCCCCTCGCGACGTGCCTCATGACGAGCTGCCGGCCAGGCCCCCGCCCGGGCGGGGTGGCCTCGAACGCTGACGCCCCGAGGCATGGCGCGGGCCTATGCTCTCGCGCCATGCCGTCCCATCCCTATGTCGTGAGGCCCGTGCAGTCCCGCGAGGAGCTGGAGCAGGTGCTCGCCCTCCAGCGCCGCAACCTCGCGCCCGCGCTGCCCCCAGCGGAGCAGCAGGCCCAGGGCTTCGTCACCGTCCAGCATGACCTGCCCACGCTGGAGCGCATGCACGCGCTCAGCCCCAGCATCGTGGCCGTGCTGGGCTCCGAGGTGGTGGCTTACGCGCTGGTGATGCCCCGCGAGTGCCGCCCGTGGCTCCCCATCCTGGAGCCGATGTTCGCGCTCCTGGAGGGGCTCGAACACCGGGGCCGGCCGCTCAAGGACCAGCGCTTCTACGTGATGGGGCAGGTGTGCGTGGACAAGGCCCACCGGGGGAAGGGCCTGTTCGACGCGCTCTACCACCAGCACCGCGAACAGCTTCGCTCACGCTTCGACTGCGTCGTGACCGAGGTCTCGGTGCGCAACCCCCGCTCCCTGCGCGCGCACGCGCGGGTCGGGTTCGAGACCGTCCACACCTACCGCGACGCCAGCGACACCTGGGCCGTGGTGCTCTGGGACTGGGGCGCGGCCACGTCGCGCTGAAGCACGCTGTCCACGCTCACCGCGGGCGTCGGCCGGTTCGCCATCCGCTTGTGGTGCATGCCGGACAGCTTCAGCGCCAGCTCCGGCCCCGTGACGCCCTTGGGGATGTAGCCGTCCGCGCCGGACGCGCGCACCAGCTCGCGCAGCCGCGACTCGTCCATGGACGAGTACAGGATGAACAGCGTGTCCGGACCCGCGAACTGACGCACCACGCCCAGGATGCGATCGCCGCTCAGCGCGGGGATGTTCACGTCCAGGAGCACGATGTCCGGCTGCTCGGTCCGCAGCAGGTTGGCCACACCCAGCGCCGCGCGCGTCGTGACCACATCGAAGCCGTAGCGGCTGATGGACCGCTCCACCAGCTCCAGCACGAGTGGGTCATCATCCACCACAAGCGCCTTCAACTTGCCTTCTGCCATCGCGTCTCCGCCTTTCAGCACCTCGGGGGAAAGGTCTGAAGTGCATTACGTCCAGGTATGCTGTGCAATATACGTCATAACTGTATTCGTGCACAATGCCCCTAGGCCTGAAGACCTGGGAGACCTGTACTCCGAGTACGAATGTCGGGTTTCCATGGCACGCGAAGACAGCCCACCGCACCTCTGCTCACTGGGGCAACTCCGACCTGTGCGAGTTACGCACAGTGAAAACCTGGGGCCTCCAGAAGCGTGGGAAACCGGACATTACGGCGCTCGTTCGGCGTCTGGCCCCCGGGGTGATGGAGGGCGCTCGGGGGCTTCACGCAAAGCCGTGCGCGGGTGCGCAGGCCGAGGCAGCTTTGGGGGATGGCTTCGGGAACCCCTGTCGACCCTGACTTCGATCTGCTGGTGGCGGTCCTGCCTCCGCCGCTCCAGGCGGCGGTGCGGACGCTGCCCCAGGCGGAGCTGCTGGAAGTGGTGATGGACCTGGGGCGGGCTCCGGAGGCGCGGCTGGTGCACGGCGTGGCGCGGCTGGCGGAGGCGCCGGTGGAGCAGGAGGCGCTCCAGGCGGTGCTCTCCCGCGTGGGCGAGGTGGGCGGCGACAACCGCGCGGGCATCGAGCGCACGCTCCACCGCGTCTCGGTCATCCGCAACCGTCAGGGCCGCGTGGTGGGGCTCACGCTTCGCGTGGGGCGCGCCATCCAGGGCACCATCGACATGCTGCGCGACCTGGTGGAGTCCGGGCGCAACCTGCTGCTGCTCGGGCGGCCCGGCGTGGGCAAGACGACGAAGCTGCGCGAGGTGGCGCGCGTGCTCGCGGACACGCTGGGCAAGCGCGTGATGGTGGTGGACACGTCCAACGAGATTGGCGGCGACGGGGACATCCCGCACCCGGGCATCGGCGGCGCGCGGCGCATGCAGGTGAGCCGGCCGGACCGCCAGCACGACGTGATGATCGAGGCGGTGGAGAACCACATGCCCGAGGCCATCGTGGTGGACGAGATCGGCACCGCCGCGGAGGCCGCCGCCGCGCGCACCATCGCGGAGCGCGGCGTGCAGTTGGTGGCCACGGCGCACGGCAACACGCTGGAGAACCTGGTGTTGAACCCCACGCTGTCCGACCTGGTGGGCGGCGTGCAGACCGTCACGCTGAGCGACGACGAGGCCCGGCGCCGGGGCACGCAGAAGACCATCACGGAGCGCAAGGGCACGCCCACGTTCGACATCGTGGTGGAGATGGTGAGCCGCGACGAGGTGCGCGTGCACCGCGACACGGGCGGCGCGGTGGACCGGCTGCTCACGGGCGCGGAGGTGGGCGGTGAGAAGCGGCGGCAGCAGGGCGGCGCCGTGCACGTGGAGGCCGCGCCGGAGGTGGTGGAGGCCACTCCGCCGGGAGGCCACGTGCCCCGGGGGACGCCCGCGCTGGGAGCGCCCCGTCCCGGCCTCACGCGCATCGCCGCGCACTCGGTGAGCCGCGAGCTGCTGGAGCGCGTGCTGCGGGACCTGCCGGTGGAGGCCGTGGTGGTGGGCCGACCGGAGAACGCGGAGGTGGTGCTCACGCTGCGGAGCCGCGCGAACTCTCCTCGCCTGCGACGCGCGGCGGAGCGCGTGGGCGCGCGGGTGCTGGCCATCAAGCGCAACAGCGCCACGGAGATCCGCCGCGCGCTGCGCACGGAGTTCCACCTGCTGGAGGGCGTGGATCCCGCGGACGTGCACGCCGCGGTCGCGGACGCGGAGGAGGGCATCCGGCGGGTGCTCGAGGAGGGCATCCACCTGCCGCTCGCGCCGCGCCCGTCGCGCCTGCGGAAGCTGCAGCACACCCTGGTCGTCAAGAACCACCTGGAGGCCGTGAGCGTGGGCAGCGAGCCCCTGCGCCACCTGGTCATCTACCCGCTGGGCACCGTCCTGCCAGAGGTGTCCGACAGCGCGCCGGAGGACGTGGACGCGCCAGCGCTGGAGGATGACGACCTGGAAGAGGATGCGCTGTCCGCGGACGAAGCGCTGGGTGATGACGAGGGCGCGGATCCGGAAGCCCCTGCTCCGGCAGAAGGCGACTCCGAACCCTCTCGGACCTGAGCCCGCCTCCTCCTCCGGAGGCGGACCGCGCGAACCGGTCCGACTGTCGGACAGGGTTGGGCCCGGTGCTGGGAGGAAGGTGGCTCGCACGAACCGGCCCGACTGTCGGACAGGGCTGGGCCCGGTGCTGGGAGGAAGGTGGCTCGCACGAACCGGCCCGACTGTCGGACAGGGTTGGAGCATGGCCGGTGCGAGGCAGACAGCCTGAACCGGTCCGACTGTCGGACAGGTCTGGACTGGTCCGGTCGGAGGCGGCTCCTGCGAACCTGTCCGACTGTCGGACAGGTTTGGAACGGTCCGGTCGGAGGCGGCTCCTGCGAACCTGTCCGACTGTCGGACAGGTTTGGAACGGTCGGGCCCGGACAGGGCCGCCCTTCAGTGCGCAGCGTGCTGCACACGCAGGCTGGGGTCATGGGCGCCCCTTTCCCTGGGGATTCGCGGGGTTGAGAGGGGCATGACGGTTGCTGAAGGCCCTGGGCACGGTCCCTCGCGATGGCGCGGGGGAGCCGCACCCGTCTTTCCGGAGCCCTTCATGCGCCGCATCGCCTGCCTTGCCCTCGCCGCCCTTGCCACCACCGCCTGCGGGGACAACCTGCCCACGAAGGAGGAGATCGACGACGCGACGGCCCGCGTGGAGCGCCTCGCGGCCTCCACGCACCAGGTGCGCGGCGCGCTGGAGCTGCTGGGCCTGATGCCCGTCTATACGTGCGGCGAGCCCCGGCGCTCGTTCCTGAACCACGCCGTGGAGGGGCTGTCCTCCACGGTGGCCTGCGCGACCGCCCGCGTGGAGGCCGTGGACGCCGTCACCGACGCCGTCGTCGTGTCCTTCCCCTCCAGCGGCTGTGACGTGCACGGCCTGCGCTTCACCGGGCGCGCGGTGCTGGCGTACCGCGGCGGCGAGGACCTGATGGAGATGAGCGCGGACCTGCGCGAGCTGGCCGTGGACGGACGGGCGCTCCAGGCCAAGGTCGGCTACGGCACCTGCTCGGACGAGACGCGCCTGTTCGCGGACGTCGAGGGCCAGGTGCCGGGCCGCGAGGAGCACACCTTTCACATCAACAGCAGCGTGGGCAAACGCGACGGGCTGCCCATCATCGGCGGCACGACGCTCGTGTTCGACGGTCCGGGCGAGCTGACGGGACCGAACGGCACGGACCGCATCACGCTCACGTCGCTGCTCTACGAGGTGGGCAACTACCTGCCCAAGGAAGGCACGGCCCTCGTGGAGACCGCGAACGGGCACCGCCTGGGCCTCGCGTTCCAGCCCGTGCTGTGGCGCGTGGGCAAGGTGGAGGTCACCTTGGACGACAAGGACCCGGTGACCGTGCCCGTCGTGCGCTGAGGCCTACTCCTGGAAGGACCGGGTGAGCCGGGCGATGGCGCCCGGCAGCCCGCGCACGCGCAGCCGGCTGCCCGTCTCGTCATAGGCCTGGGAGACCACGGTGGTGTGCTCGTACACCTCGCCGATGCGGGCCTGCCGCGCGTAGGGGATCACCAGGTCCGCCTCCACCATGGAGGCCTCGAAGAAGGCGATGATCTCCCGGCGCAGCAGGGCCACGTCGTCCGGCCGGTGCGCGGACAGGAAGATGGCTTCGGGGTGCTCGGCCCGGAGCGCGTCCTGGGCCGCCGCGTCCAGCCGGTCCACCTTGTTGAAGAGCAGCTTGCCCGGCACGACGTCCGCGCCAATCTCGCGGAGCACCGTGCGGGTGACCTCCAGCTGCGCGGCCCAGGTGGGGTCGGACGCGTCCACCACGTAGAGCAGCAGTGAGGCCTCCAGCGCCTCGTCCAGCGTGGAGCGGAAGGACGCCACCAGGTCGTGCGGCAGCTTCTGGATGAAGCCCACCGTGTCCGAGACGAGGATGCGCGGCCGGGTCTCCGGCTGCATCGCGCGCACCGTCGTGTCGAGCGTGGCGAAGAGCTGATCCGCCACCAGCACCGCGCTGCCCGTCAGCGCGCGCATCAGCGACGACTTGCCCGCGTTCGTGTAGCCCACCAGCGCCACGCGCAGCTGGTCGCGGCGCGCGTAGCGGCGCTGGTCCTGGTCCTTCTGGATGGCGGCCAGCCCCTCGCGCAGCTCCGCCAGCCGGTCGCGGATGCGGCGGCGGTCCAGCTCCAGCGCGGAGTCACCGGAGCCTCGGCCCTGCTGGCGCTCGCGGCCGCCTGGGGCTTCGCGCAGGCGCGGGGCCAGGTAGTTGAGCCGGGCGATCTCCACCTGCATGCGCGCCTCGTGGCTCTTGGCGTGCCGGTGGAAGATGTCCACGATGACGCCCGCGCGGTCCAGCACCTGCACGCCCGTGGCGCGCTCCAGGTTGCGCAGCTGGCTGGGGGACAGCTCGTGGTCCACGACCACCGCCGTGGGCCTGGGGCCGGGCTCGATGGCGGTGGGCGCCGAGTCCGCGTCCAGCGCCATGTCCGCGTCCGGGAGGTCGTCGTCGGCCTCGTCGGGCGCGGCCTCCGCGTCCGCGTCACCGGGAGCGCTCGGGGCGTCGAGGGCGTCGTCCTCGGCCCCGGCTTCGGCCTCCCACTTCTCCCGGGCCTTCGATGTCTTGCCTTGGGCGCCCGAGGGAATGACGCCCGAGCCGCCGGTGAGCGCGGCCAGCTCCTTGAGCTTTCCGGAGCCGAGCACCGTGCCGGTGGCCAGCCGCTGGCGGCGCTGGGACACGGTCGCCACCGCGTCGAAGCCCAGCGTGTGCACCAGCCGCTTCAGCTCCGCGAGGTCCGCGGCATGCGCCTCGTCCGTCACCCCGGGAAGCTGGACACCGACGAGGACGGCGCGCGGGCGCTCGGGAAGGGTTTTCGCCATGCCTGGCTCGTAACACGTCGGGCGCCCGGATGAGCGGGCGGGTGGGCTCGTTCGCGGGCCCTGCTCGGGCTCCAGGGGGGCGGCGGGTGGCCAGCCGCTGCTCGACGCTCGCGACGGAGAGGACCGGGGCACGCGTTCGTGCGACGGTAGGCATGCGAAGAAGCGCGTCCACTCCGATGCCCGCCGAGACCCCATGACGCCCCTGCGTGGTGATGTCGCCGTCCTGCTGGAGAACGCCCCTCCAAAGCGCCAGGCGCTGGCAGAGGCCGCGTTCGTGTTCTTCGCGGTGCTGGGTCCGTCGTCGGTGGCCCGGCTGGGCCGGGGCGCCGCCGTGGCCGTGGAGCTGGCGCTGCTGGCGTGGGGGCTGATGCTCCTGCGGCCCTGGGAGTCCTCGCGCCGGGGCGCGTGGTGGGGCGTGCTGGGCCTGGTGGTGGCGCTGTCGGGCGCGGGCGCGGGCGCGTGGGTGGCGTCGGACGCGGAGATGGCGAAGGGCTTCTCGCTGTCCATGGCGCCGCTGGTGGTCCGGGCGCTGGGCATGTGCCTGCTGGTGGCGGTGCTGTTGTGGCGCGACGGCCAGGGTCCCGCGCAGGTGGGGCTGGTGCGCGAGGGCTGGGCGCGCGAGCTGCTGCTGGGCGGGGGGGTGCTGGTGGGGACGTACGCGGTGCACCTGGCGGCGTCCGTGCCGCTGGCGGCGGTCGCGGTGGCGTTGAAGCTGGCGGGCCAGGAGCTGGCGGCGCGCAAGGGCGTGGCGGCGGCGCTGCTGGACACGGGGCTGGGCATCCCGGCCTTCGCGGCCATCATGGTGGTGGTGACGGGCTTCGAGGAGTTCGTCTTCCGGGGCTTCCTGGTGCCCCGGCTGAAGGTGGTGCTGGGAGGCTGGGTGCCGGCGGTGCTGGGCGCGGCGGCGCTCTTCTCCGTGGGGCACTTCTACGAGGGCACGCTGGCCGTCTTCCAGACGTTCGTGATGGGCGCCTGGTTCGGCTTCGTCCTCTGGTACCGGGGGCGGCTGCTGCCGCTCATCGTGGCCCACGCCGCCTTCAACACCATCAGCTTCGCGCTGATGCTCTGGCTGTCGCGCTCCGGCCTGCTGGAGAAGCTGCCGCCCCTCTGAGGTGAGGAGCGGCATGACCCATCGATTGGTTCTTGCAGCGACTTAGTCGAGGAACCCCACGCACGCGCTCGCGTCAGGCCTGGGGCGCCTGGGTCTGCGCGGAGCGCCGCCGCAGCCAGTTGCGCAGGAAGGCCTTCACCTCCGGATGCTGCGACTGACGGAAGTGGTCCGGCGGGCCGTACTCCACCACGCGCCCCTCGTGCATCAGCGCCAGGTTGTCCGCCATGCCGAAGGCGGACGCCACGTCCGGCGTGATCACCAGCGACGTGGCGCCCAGCTGCTGCTTGCCCGTGGTGATGATCTCGTTCACCGCCGCCGTGGTGAGCGGATCCAGGCCCGCCGTGGGGTCGTCGTAGAGGAGGATCTTCGGCTGGAGGATGGTCGCGCGCGCGAAGCCCACGCGCTTCTGCATGCCGCCGGACAGCTCTCCCGGGAAGCGCGTCGCCGCGTGCGACAGCCCCACCTTCTCCAGCGTCTCGTTCACCGTCTTCGTGATGTCCGGCTCGGACATCTTCGTGCGCTCGCGCAGCGGGAACGCCACGTTGTCGAAGACGTTCTGCGAGTCGAACAGCGCGTTCGCCTGGAAGAGGATGCCCAGCTTGCGGCGCATCTGGTTGAGCTCGGGCTCGTTCATCTTCGCCACCTCCGCGCCCTCCACCAGCACCACGCCCCGGTCCGGCCGCATCAGGCCCATGATGTGCTTCATCAGCACCGTCTTGCCCGAACCCGACACGCCCATCAGCACGCAGGTCGTGCCCTCCGGCACCACCAGGTCCACGCCCCGCAGCGCCGCCTGCCCGCCAAACGACTTGTGCAGGTCCCGCACCTCGAGGGTCAGCTTCGGCGCCGGCGCCTGGCTCGCGTCACTCATCGCCCCGGCACCCTAGTGCGAGCCCTCCCGCCACGCGAGGCCTCCCGCCATGCGGCGGTGCCTGCCCGCCTATCCCGCCACCACCGGCAGCGACAGGCCGAAGCACGTGCCGGTCCTCGACGTGGAGACCACCTCCAGCGTGCCGCCATGCGCCTCCGCGATGCGCCGCGAGAGGAACAACCCCAGCCCCAGGCCCGAGGAGCCCGCCCCCCGCGCGAAGCGCTCGAAGAGCGTGGGCAGCTGCTCGGCCGGGATGCCCGTCCCCTGGTCGCACACCGTCACCTCCACCCACTCCCCCTCCGGACGCGGCCGCGTTCGCAGCGCCACGTCCACGGGCCGCCCCGGCGGCGAGTACCTGTGCGCGTTCGCCACCAGGTTCTCCAGCACCTGCCGCACGCGGGCGGGGTCCGCCACCGCCACCAGCTCCTCGGGCCCCTCCACACGCACCGGGCGCTCCGGCGTGGTCGCGGTGGCGGCAAGCTCCCGTGCCAGCCCCGCCAGGTCCACCCACTGGAGACGCAGGCTGAAGAGCCCCTGGTCCAGCCGCCCCACGTCCAGCAGGTCGTTGATGAGCCGGGTGAGGGAGCGCAGCGACTGGGTCGCGCCCTCCGCGTCCCGGTGGTCCTCCACGTCCTGCTGCCGCTCCGCCCGCCGCTGGATGAGCAGGAGGCGGGCCTCCAGGGGCCGCAGGTGGTTGGCCATGTCGTGCGCGAGCACGGTGATGAGCTCCTCGGCGGCCTTGCGGCGCGCCTGCTTCACGGCCAGCTTCGTCAGCTCCTGCACCAGCTCCACCCGGTGGACCATCATGCCCACGCAGCGCGCCATCGCCTGGAGGAAGCGCAGGTCGTGCTCGGTGAAGAAGTCCTCGCGCGCCGACGCGACGTTGACGACGCCGCGGACCTCCATCCCGATGGGCAGGGGGACCATCAGGACGGAGCGCACCCCCAGCCGGTGCTTGATCCCCGGCAGCTCCTCCGGGTCGTCCATCAGGCGGCCGGAGCTGAACGGCTGCTCCGTCTCGTACACCTGGACGGCGCGGCCGCCGTTGGCCAGCTGGAGCCGGTCCAGCCCCAGCGACTTCTCCATGCGGGCCATGGGCGTGTCGCTCGCGCCCAGCGCGACCAGGCACTGGGTGCCATGGTCGATGACGAAGACGTCCACCTTGTCCGCGTTCAGCAGCTCCGAGATGAGCTGCCCCGCGAAGTCCAGCGTGGGCCGCAGCTCCGCGGCGGGGTGCGCCAGCAGCTGCTCCAGCGCCCGCAGCCGCAGCTCCGCCCAGGCCCCCCCGTCCGGTCCTGCCTTCGCGTCGCCCATGCGCCAACAGTGGGGACGCCCGCCGCCCGGAGCCACCGCGCCGGGGGACTCCCCCGGTCAGCGCGCCGTGGACGACGCCCGCTCCCCCGCCCGGGACTCAAGCACCCACACCCTGCCGCCGCTGGCGCGGAGCATCTGGCCGTGGCGCCACCCACCCTCCGGGCCCGCGAGGAGCGCGCCGGGCGCGGCGAGGCCCTCTGGCGTGCCCGGCCGCTCCAGTGGGGCAGCGCGTCTCCAGGTCCGCGAAGCGGCGGACCTCGGGCGCGGCGCGCGGGTGCCGCGCCCTGAGCCTTGTATGAACTCCACCAGCCTGACGGTTCCGGTATAGAGCGGGGCCGGAAGGTACCGGGAGAGGGTCGCCGTGTTCGCCTTGGGGCTACGTCCTCGGGACTGAGATTGGCGCCCTCGACCGGTGT
>NZ_JAYESI010000039.1:0-66956 GCF_041903675.1 Corallococcus sp. RDP092CA
GCGCTCGCCGCCATTGAGAACCCAGGCACGGTCACACTTCCGAAGAGCCAGGACTGACGGTCGCTCCTGCCGGCCGTCCCGGGCGGGTCAGCACGGCGCCGGGACGGGGCACGGCGAACAGTTACGATTTCGACGCCGTGCGGAATCATCGCGCTGTGCTCCGCCCCGCGGCCTCGAGTGCCTCCAGCGCCACCCGCACCGTCGCCGCGTCCGCGCCAGCCGGCACCAGGACACGTGCGCCTTGCACTTCGATGATGACCTGGGCGGCCCTGGGCGCCGCCTCGACGGAGGCCGGGGTCGTGACCAGCCGCACCATGGGCAGCACGGCGCCCGTCTCACCGCGCGCCGTCCCCGCCAGACGACTCGACCACCGATACAGCGGGCCTGTCGTGAACTCCTGGCCCTTACAGTGCTCCGCCGCACTCAGCCCGCTGGCGCGCCAGTCCGCGACTCGCTTTCTCCACAGCTCCGCGTTTGCCATGCGCGCCACCCTGCTCGCGTCGGCTCAGCTCTGCCAGACGGGGCTCATGCAGCGGATACCCTTCTCATGGGGGGCCGCGTCCGAGCCAAGCAGTCGCCGGTAGGCATCAATCCGCCCAGCGTCATCAATGTGGAGGAGTCGACCGCAGGCACGGCGCAGGGACGCCTCATGAGGGCCTGCCGGGAGTACTGGGAGCCCTGCGTCCTGGCACAGGTCCGACCAGCTCTTGTCCGCAGCATAGATGTCTTCGATCTCAAGCTCGGTCTCTGCCAGGAAGCCGCTGAGCGACATGCTCGCGGCGGTCTCGGCATAGCTGCGCAGCTCCTCCACCTTCTCGCTCCAACGTGAAGGGACGGCGTTGCGGATGCTTGCGAGGACGATCTCACTCGCGACGCGGTCAAACTCCATGTGACAACCCGCTGGGAGAAAGGGGAAGCCTTGCTCAACTTGCCTGGCCACTTCGACGCGAGTTCCACCTAGCAGCGCCCGGAGACGCTGGTCGAACCGGAACTCCGCATGATGGTGGCCGACGAAGTCGAGGACGGTGCACACCGATTTGGACGGATGACGGCGAAGTCCGCGGCCCAACTGCTGAAGAAAGAGCGTGGGACTCTCCGTAGGCCTCAGCATCAAGAGGGTGTCGACCGACGGGACGTCCACGCCCTCGTTGAATAGGTCGACCGAGAACACGACGTTCACGCGCCGCTGCGCCAAATCCCGAAGCGCCTGGCGTCGCTCATCATCAGGCGTGTCAGACCAGATCGCGATGGCACGAATGCCCGCAGCACTGAAGGCCCGCGCCATAAAGCGAGCGTGCTCGACGCTCACGCAGAACCCCAGTGCTCTCATCTGCGAGAGGTCTTCTGTCCGGCGTGCGACTTCTTTCAAGACGAGGCGCACCCACGCGTCATTGTGCGTGAACAAGTTCGAGAGGCTCTCGACGTCGTAGCCACGTCCGCGGCGCCATGGCACCTCTCGCAGGTCCATTCCGTCGTGAACGGCGTAGTAGGCGAAGGGAACGAGCCGATGCTGGTCGATGGCATCCCAGAGCCTCAGCTCCGCAGCAATTCGGCCATCAAACCAGTCGAGCACGGGCATGCCGTCGCTTCGCTCCGGGGTGGCGGTCAGCCCAAGCAACTCCGCAGGACGGAGGTGCTCCAGGAGGCTTTGGTAGGTAGGGGCTGCGGCGTGGTGGAACTCGTCGACGATCACAACGTCGAAGTGGGCTGGGTCCAGATGCTTGAGCCCCGTCGCCGTCAGGCTCTGGACAGATGCGAAGACATGCTCGAAGTGAGCGGGTCGCTCGCCGCCCACCCACAGTTCTCCAAAAGAATGCTCGCGGAGCGCATGGCGAAAGGTTGCACGGGTTTGCGTGAGGATCTCTTCGCGGTGGGCAACAAAGAGGAGGCGAGCGCGAGGAAGGGCCTCGCGCAGGCGCGCGTAGTCAAGTGCCGCCATGACCGTCTTGCCTGTACCCGTTGCGGAGACGAGCAGGTTCCGGTGATGGCCACACTGCCGTGACAAGGCGATCTGTTCGAGCAGTCGCTCCTGAAATGGCTCAGGGCGAAGTTCAATGGGGCTCAGTTCGAGTTGCGAGTGGTGGTCGTCAGCGCTTGCCGTCCGTGCCAGGAACTGCTCGCGGTCGTATGGAACAAAGTCCCCGCTGTTCCAGTAACTTTCAAAGACCGCTGCGACCTTGTCGACAACGCTCGGGTTGCGTGCGCGCGATGCGCGAACGTTCCACTCGAGGCCACTGACTTGCGCAGAATGGGTCAAGTTGGATGAGCCGATGTAGGCCGTCGAAAACCCTGACCGACGGTGGAAGAGCCACGCCTTCGCATGGAGCCGCGTACTGCTCTGGTCGTAGGACACCCGGATGTCCGCTCCCAACTCCCGGAGTGCATCGAGTGCCCGTGCCTCTGTCGAGCCTGTGTAGGTTGTCGTCAGCACGCGGAGGCGCCGGCCTGGCTGGCAATGTGCACGGAGGGCCTCCAGCATGGGGGCAATTCCGCTGCGCCGGATGAACGCCATGACGACATCAATTTGGTCGGCTGAGTGGATCTCCGCGAGCACCTGATTGCCTACGCGCGGTTCTCCGGGGGCATTTGTAAGCAGGGTCGTGTCGAGGAGTGGGATGAGTGGCTCAGAGAGTGTCTCGGTGCGGCCATCGGGGAGCTTTCCGAGAATGCTGCGAAGCATGCTGCCGGGCTCCACCGGACGCTCGCCCGTAAGGGCGCTCGCATTTGTTGCGCCGACAACGAGCTCGATGACCTTGCGCGCCAGGGCCGTGCCGACAGCAACTCGCTCTTCTCTATCGAGCGAGGCGATGGCTCGTTCAATCACCCGAGCCAAGTGGAGGCCGATGCGGTCCGCCGCCTCTGCTTCATGAAGTGCTGAGCGGTTGGCTTCGAGCTGAGGGTCCAAGGCGCTGAGCTGATCTTGGAGCGCTTCGGTGAGCAGGAGGTCGTAGAGACCGCGTTCGTTCCGCGACATCCTTTGATTCTATCCCCTCAGTCCCAGGCAATCTGGTCGAAGAGTGCGCGCAGCCTGGCTCCGCGGGCGGGGTGGAGGTGCGTCACCCAGGCAATCCTTCCGCGCAGGTGCGCGCGAAAATCGGGATGGCCGTTGGTGTTCTGGCTTGCTGGCCCTCGCGTGCGGCACAGGTGCAGGAGGGCCTTCAGCCGGTCGTAGTCCGCGCGGCGGAGGGCGGGGTGCTGATTCACCACCACCCCTGCCAGCCACTGCTGATGGCCTTGGTGCATGACCCGCGTCTTGTCCTCGCGCACCGTGAAGCCCTCTTCGCGCACGATGCGGCGCACGCACCGCAGCAGCCGACGCGTGCTCCCGGGCCTCGCGTCGCCTCCTGAGAACGCCAAGTCATCCGCGTAGCGCGTGTAACGCAGACCCAAGGCCGCTGCGAGCGCCGACAACCGGACGTCAAGCTTGTACGCCGCGAGGTTGGCGAGCGCGGGCGAGGTCGGTGCGCCTTGTGGCAGGTGCCGCGACTCCAGCCTCCGTGCCAGCAGCCAGCGCGCGTCCACCTCCCGGGCATGGCCTGCCTTGCGGGCCTTCGCGACGACTGCGCCGGGCGTCCGGTTCGTGCAGAGCCTCGCCAGGGCCCCCGCCACGCCATCCGGATACCCGGCGGCACGGAACACGCCCCAGACCCTCGGAGGCCTCACGGAGAGGAAGAAGTCCTCCAGGTCCAACCGCACGACGACCGCTTGTCCCGTGTGCGGCTCGACGAAGCCGCGGATGCCCCGGCTCTTCACGAAGCCGTGCGCCGCTTCGTGCGGAGGAATCCGGTCCAGGATGCCGTGAAGCACTTGGCGCTGAAGTCTCGCAAGCGCCTCGCTGGGCTGCTCGAGGAGTCGATCGCCGCCGCTGCGCTTGGGAATCCAGGTGTAGCGATAGCGCCGCCAGCGCCCCGGCGATGACGTGTGCTCCCGGCCCGACCCATCCGCGAGCCAATCCAACTGGGCGGCCGTCACTCTCAGCCAGTCCGCGAGGTGCGCCTGAGTGGGTAGGTCGGGAACGGGCCACGGTTGGCGTCCCATCTCTGGCTCGGAGGTGAGCCAGCGCACGACCCGCACCGGCATCGCGGGATTCGCACAGGCGCGCTTCAACGCGACCCGTGTCGCGAGCACCTCTGCGAGCAGCTCGAGCCTTCCGTGTGGCGGCCGGGGAAAGAACCTCAGCGCGCTCCGCGCGAGCGACCGGAGCCAGGGGAACCGGCCGCCCACAACCTCGGCGCCGTTCGCGACCATGCTCGACACCGTCCAGGGAGCCGCGAGGAATGCGGACGCAAGCGCCCGGGCCACCACGTTTCGGTCGCTCATCCGCCACGCATCCGCCATGCGGCGGTCCGGTCCCACCTGTCCCGTCTGGCGTGGCCCGCTTCGCGGCTTGCCGCGAGGTCGGCCACGCGTGGGGAAGTGCTCCGTGTATGAATTCCCCGGGGGTGCCCCGGAGAGGCAGGGGACCGTGTCTCCACGGACCGACTACCTGCTGAGTTTCCAGACCGCCGCATGACGTGGAAACCGTACACGGGGCCGGGGCTCCGGTCGAGCCTGGCGCGCAGGGTCCGGACGCTCCCTCCCGATGACTCAAGGGGCGGCCGGCGCCTGGGTCACGAAGCCGCGCTCTCGCATCAGGGCGTCGAGGCTCGCGTCCCGTCCGCGGAACGCCCGGTAGCCCTCGAACGGGTCGACGGTGTTTCCCACGGACAGCACGTGTTCGCGCAGCCGCGCGGCCACCTTCGCGTCGTAGGCGCCTCCGCCTTCCTGGAAGGCCTCGAACGCGTCCGCCGCGAGCATGTCCGCCCAGAGATACCGGTAGTAGCCCGCCGCGTAGGCGTTGCTGGCGAAGACGTGCCCGAAGTGGGGCATGCGGAAGCGCATCCCGACCTCCTCGGGCGCACCCGTCTGGCGGAGCACGTCGCGCTCGAAGGCGTCGGGGTCGATGCGCCTGCTCCCCGCCAGGTGCATCTTCATCTCCACCAGCGCGGAGGTCAGGAAGTCGACGGTGTAGAAGCCCTGGTTGAACGTCGCCGCCTTCTGGATGCGGGCCACGAGCGCCTGCGGCATGGGCTGGCCGGTCGCGTGGTGCACGGCGAAGCGGCTCAGCACCTCCGGCGTGGCGAGCCAGTGCTCGAACAGCTTGGAGGGGAACTCCGCGTAGTCGCTCACCACGCGCGTGCCGCCGAGCGACGGGTACGTCACGTCCCCATTCAGCGTGTGCATCGCGTGGCCGAACTCGTGGAACAGGGTCTGCGCGTCGCGCCAGCCCAGCAGCGCGGGGCTCCCCGCCCCCGGCTTCACGAAGGGCATGCTGATGGCCACCAGGGCCGGGACCTCGCCCCGGAAGCGCTCCTGGACGCGGTACGTCTCCGTCTGCCCGCCGTTGTACTTGCCCTCCCGCGCGTAGGGGTCGAAGTAGAGGAGCCCCCGCTCGCGGCCCGTCTCTCGGTCCTTCACCGCGAAGACGCGCACGTCCGGGTGGTAGACGGGCACGTCCGGCGCGGGCGCGAAGGTGAAGCCGAAGAGCTGGCCCGCCACCCAGAACATGCCCTCGCGCAGGGTCTCCAGCTGGAGGTAGGGCTTCACCTCGCTGTCGTCGAAGTCATACGCCTGCTTGCGCACCTTCTCCGCGTAGTAGCGGTAGTCCCAGGGCGCGATGGGCGCCTGCTGTCCCCGGCTCCGCGCAATCACAGTCATCGCGGCGACCTCTTCCTTCACGCGCGCGACGGCGGGCGTCCACATCGTCTCCAGCAACTGCATGGCCCGTTCCGGGGTCTTCACCATCGCGCGCTCGAGCTGCCGGTGCGCATGGGTGGGGTAGCCCATCAGCTTCGCCTGCTCCGCGCGCGCGGCGAGGATCTGCTTGATGACCGCGTTGTTGTCATGCGCGTCGCCGTGGTCCCCGCGGCTGTCGTAGTTGCGCCAGACCTTCTCTCGCAGGTCCCTCCGGTCGGAGTACGTGAGGAAGTCCGCCACCACCGAGCGGGTGTTCGCCACGGCCCACTTCCCCGGCTGGCCTCGCGCGCTGGCCTCGGCCGCCGCGGCCCTCCGCAGGGGCTCCGGCAGGCCCGCCAGGTCCGCCTCGCGCTCCAGGAGCGTGTAGCGCTTCTCGTCGGCGAGCACGTTCTGGTTGAACGTCGTGTAGAGCGTGGCGAGCTTCTGGTTGAGCGCGGCCAGGCGCTTCGCGCCCGCCGTGCTCAGCAGGGCGCCCGAGCGCACGAAGTCGTCGTAGTAGTACGCCACCAGGCGCTGCTGCTCCGGCGTCAGCCCGGCCTTCGCGGCCGAGTCCCGGACCGCCTTGACGCGGCGGAAGAGCCTCCGGTCCTGGGACTGCTCGTCCCAGAACGCCGACAACCGGGGCGCCATCGCGCGTTCCACGGCCTGGTACTCCGGGGTGCTCACGAACGAGGACCACGCGTTGTAGACCTCGTAGACGCGGTTGAACGCGCGGCCGGAGTCCTCGAGCGCGGCGACGGTGTTCTCGAAGGTGGGGGGCTCCTTCGAGTTCGCGATGGCGCCAAGCTCGCTCCGTGCCTGTGCCATGGCGGCCTCGAGCGCCGGCGTGAAATCCTCCACCCGCACACGGTCGAAAGGCGGAACGCCCCCATGCGGCCCGGACCAGGGCGCGAGCAGGACTTGCGGCGACGAAGCGGGGGCCGCGAAGGCCGTGCCCGCCAGGAGGAGGAGGCATGCAGCGATTCTGTGTCGTGGCATGCGGACAGAATACGGGTCAGGATTGTGCGCCATCCATCGAATGGAATTCGCCTGGGAGCCCCGAATGGCCGCACTCGACCGAATTGATCGCGCGATTCTGGAGGCCCTCCAGAACAATGCGCGGCTGTCCAACAAGGAGCTGGCCGCGCGCGTGGGGCTGGCCCCGTCATCGTGCCTCGCGCGGGTGAAGCGGCTGGAGACGGACGGTGTCATCCGCTCCTATCGGGCGGACCTGGATCCGCGCTCGCTGGGGTTGGGGCTCCAGGCGCTCATCGGCGTGCAGCTCCGGCTCCACGTGGGCGAGGCCTTTGGCAGCATCGGGGACCACCTGCGCTCGCTGCCGGAGACGGTGGCCGTCTACTGCCTGGGGGGCACCACGGACTTCCTGGTGCACGTCGTGTGTCGGGACACGGAACACCTGCGCGTGCTCACCATCCAGTCCTTCACCAGCCGTCCGGAGGTGAGCCGCATCGAGACGTCGCTGGTGTTCTCCTTCGCGCGCTCGGGGCTGCCGGTGGACCGCGGCGCATGAGGAACACGGCCCTGTAACCTTTGCGCGTGCTTCGTCGTGGTGGCCGGCGGATGCCTGGAGTGGCCTGGGCGCCTGGACGGAGGGCGGACATGCAGCGGATGAGGGTGGCCGTGGTGGGCGGGGGGCTGGGCGGCCTCACGGCGGCGGCGTTGCTCGCGCGAGGAGGCTGCGAGGTGACGCTGTACGAGCGCTCGAAGCACCTGGGCGGACGGGCGCGGACGACGGAGGTGGAGGGCTTCCGCTTCAACCTGGGCCCGCATGCCCTGTACCGGGCGGGGGCGGCGTTGCGCGTGCTGGCGCGGCTGGGCGTGAAGCCCACGGGAGGCATTCCAGCGCAGGCGGGCTCTCATGCGCTGCTCGCGGGCCGGCTGCACACGCTGCCCCGAGGCGCCGTGACGCTGATGACGACGGACGTGCTGTCGCTCGCGGGGAAGCTGGAGGTGGCGAAGCTGCTGGCGGGACTGGCCCGTATCGACACGCGGTCCCTGGGGGCGCTGTCCCTGCGCGAGTGGCTGGAGACGCGTCTGACGCGCAAGGACGGCCGGGCGCTCCTCGCTGCGCTGATCCGCGTGTCCACCTACTGCGCGGACATGGATGCGCTCAGCGCGGGGGCGGCGCTGAAGCAGCTCCAGTGCGCGACCGCCGCGAGCGTGCTGTACGTGGATGGCGGCTGGAGCACCCTCGTGGACGCAGTGGAGCGCGTGGGTCGCGAGGCCGGTGCGCGTCTGGAGTTGTCCGCGCGGGTGGCAGCCGTTGCCCTCCAGGAAGGCGGTAAGCGGGTCGAAGGCGTGCGGCTCGCGGGGGGCACGGTGCACCGCGCGGACGCGGTGGTGTTGGCGGGGAGCCCCGCGGACGTGGCGGCGCTCCTGCCGGGCGACGCGGTACTGGCGCGGGAGGCGCGGGAGGCGGTGCCCATCCAGGCGGCGACGCTGGAGCTGGGGCTGTCCGTGCTGCCGCGGCCGGAGGCGTTGTTCGCGCTGGGCTTGGACGGGCCCTGGTACGCGTCGGTGCATTCAGCCTCCGCGAAGCTGGCCCCGGCAGGGAGCGCGATGGTGCATGTGGCGAAGTACCTGGGCGGCGCGGACACAGCGGCGAGCGAGGCGGAGCTGGAAGCCGTGATGGATGTGCTTCAGCCGGGCTGGCGCGCGAAGGTCGTGGCGCGGCGCTTCCGTCCCTCGCTCATCGTCAGCGCGGGACTGCCGTGTGCGGCGAACGGAGGGCTGCTGGGGCGTCCCGCGGTGGAGGTGCCGCACGTGGCCGGGCTGTACCGCGTGGGTGACTGGGTGGGCGCGGAGGGAATGCTCGCGGACGCATCCCTGGCGAGCGCCGAGGCCGTGTGGCAAGCCCTGATGCGACGCACCAGGACGTCCCAGCGCCGCGCGGCGGGAGCCTGAGTCGAATGGACGTACACGCCAGGAGCCCCTCCCCGGAGGCGCAGGGCAAGAACCTGTCGGACAGCCGGACAGGTTTGGAGCACCTGGGGTGGGCCCTCGGCACTGACTCCAGGAAGCGGAGACCTGTCGGACAGTCGGACAGGTTTGGGGGACCATGCGGGGCCCAGTCGTGATTCCGAGTGGCGGAACTTGTCGGACAGTCGGACCGGCTTGGGGGGGCAAGCGGGACCCCATGGTGAGCCCGGATGACAGAACCTGTCGGACAGCCGGACAGGTTTGGGAACACCGTGCGTGGCCGGGGCCTTGGCTCAGGCACCAGGAAGCGGACCTGTCGGACAGTCGGACAGGTTTGGGAACACCGTGCGTGGCCGGGGCCTCGGTGCTGGCACCAGGAAGCGGGGACCTGTTGGACCGGTTTGGGAACACGGGGTCGGGGCGTCGGCACTGACTCCAGGATGCGGAGAGCTGTCGGACAGTCGGACAGGTTGGGTGGAACAGGCATGGACCGTGGTGACTCCGAGTGGTGGAGCCCTGTCGGACAGTCGGACAGGTTCGTGGACCGTGGCGGGCTGCCGGTGCTGCCCCCGGGCTGCGGGAACCTGTCGGACAGTCGGACAGGTTTTGACCGGTCCGGGCCCGGAGGGGCTCGGTGTGGACGTCCAGGGGCTTGGGGCTCCAACCATGGCGGTGCTCCGCTGCCGCTCCTGGATTGTTGGAGCGTGAGGACTTGAGCGGGATGGATGCACAGGCGCGAGGTGCACTGGAGCAGGCAGCGCGTGACCACGAGCGCTTCCTCTGGGGGCTCTGCTACCGGATGACGGGCGTGGCCGCGGACGCGGATGAGCTGGTGCAGGAGGTCTACGCTCGCGCGCTCGCGACGCCGCCGGAGCGGATGGACACGCTGCGGCCCTGGCTGACCCGCGTCGCCGTGAACCTGACGCGGGACCACCTGCGCCGGCGGCGCCGTGAGGCGTACGTCGGACCGTGGCTGCCCTCTCCGGTGGAGACCGGAGACGAGGAGGTCCCACCCTCGGTGGAGGCGCGGCTCCCCGGGGGCGGCTCGACGGAGGGGCGCTACGAGCTGCTGGAGAGCGTGTCCTTCGCCTTCCTCCTGGCGCTGGAAGCCCTGTCACCCAAACAGCGGGCGGTGCTGCTGCTGCGCGATGTCTTTGATTACTCGGTGCTGGAGGTGGCCGAGGCGCTGCGCATGTCCGAAGCGAACGTGAAGGTCGTGCACCACCGCGCCCGGACGGCCATGGCCGCGTATGCTCAGGCGCGCTGCGTGCCCACGCGCGACGTGCAGGCTCGCACGCGGGCCGCGCTGGCGGCCTTCCTGGGCGCGCTCGTGATGGGAGACGTGGCCGCCGCGGAGGCGCTGCTGGCCTCGGATGTGCGCGCCCTCTCGGACGGAGGCGGCAAGGTGCGCGCGGCCCTGGTGCCCATCGTGGGCCCCCGGCGCGTCACCCTCTTCATGCGCCGGCTGATGGAGCTGAGGGGCCCTCCCGTGGCGTGGGAGGCGCGCATGCTCAACGGCCTGCCCGCCGTGGTGGCGGTGTTCTCGCCGGCGATGGATCCGCTGCTGGCCCTGCGCGCCGTGATTCGCGTGGACGTGGATGCGAGCGGACGCATCCAGGCGCTGCACTCCGTGTTGGTGGACCGGAAGCTCACCGGCGTGCGCATGCCCGTGCCGGCATGACTCGGACTTCTGGAAAAATGGCTCTGGTAGATCTTTCGTGAGGCGCATCCGTTTGAGCGGGTTCCCAGGGAGAGGTGGGCAGGGCTCGCCACGTCCAGCAGAGAGGAACTCGAGTGATGATGCGGAAGAGGTGGGTCTCCAGGATCCTGATGTTGGGTGGTCTGACGCTGCTCGCCGCTTGCGGCCGTGAGCCCCGCCCCGTGGAGGTCATCCAGGCCCGGGGACCTGGAGACGTGGCGCTGTTGATCGAGCGGGAGGATGGCGCGGGGCCCTACGTCGAGAGCACGGCGGAGCGCTTCCGGGTCGTCGCCTCGGGAGAGGCCCTCAAGTCCGTGCGCTGGAGCGCCAACGCGGGGACCCTCGCGCCCTCCGCGGAGCGGGTCACCTGGACGCTGCCGTCCGCGGGGACGGCATCCCTGACCGTCTCCATCGAGACGGAGTCCGGAAAGACGGCGGAGGGCGCGTTCCACTTCAACGTGGTGGCCGCGCCGCTCGCGTCCATCACCGCCATCGACCCGGGGCCAGAGGTCACGGGGAGCAGCTGCGACATCGCGTTCGACGACGCGGGCACGGGCCACGTCGTCTACATGAACGACACCCACAACAGCCTCTGGTACGCCAGCTGGGACGGCAGCACCTGGAAGCGGGAGCAGATTGACGGGGCCGGGCTCAACAACGGCGGCGTCTTCGTCCAGAAGGGCGTGCTGGCCGTGGATCCGGCGACCGGCACGCCGCACGTCGCCTATGCCAGGGGCACCGGCAACCTCTCCACCGCGACGCTGCGGCTGGCCTATGCCACGCGAGTCAATGGCGTCTGGGTCCGCGAGGAGGTCGACGCCGGGCACGTGAACCGCATGGCCCTCGCGCTCAACCCGGCGCAGGGGCAGCAGCCGTCCATCGTCTTTGGCACCAGCGCCACGGGGAGCGTCAAGGTCGCGACCCGGACGGCCGCCAACACGTGGTCCATCACGCCGCTCTCCGTCGCCTCCCAGGTGCTCACGAGCGACGCCCTCTTCGACGGGAGCGGCGCGCTGCATTTCATCACGTACCAGCCCGTGGGCGGCGCCTACAACCACACCCTGCGGGTCCTCACGGGGGCGACCGTGGAGTCCTTCCCGCTGAAGGCCGCCAGCTCCATCCCCTGGTTCGCGATGGCCTGGGCGCCGGAGCAACACCTCCTGGCGCTCGCCAATGGCATCAATGTCGGCGAGCCCTCGGCCATCGAGGACATCGCGCTCGCGACGCCCATCGCGTCCAGCAGCCGGAGGGCCTCCCCCGTGGACTACGGCTATGGCTCGTCGGACCTGGCCTACGGCGCGGACAGGCCGGTGGTCGCCCTGCGCAACGGGACGACGCTGGCGCTCGGCACGACGGACGCGCAGGGCTTCTGGACGTACACGCAGCTGGGGACGGTGCAGGACGCCACCCGGCCGAGCGTGGCGGTCAACCCTTGGACCGGCCTGGCGCATGTCTGCTACCAACGGGACGGCAAGGTGACCTTCCAGTAAGCCGTTCACTCCCGCATTGCCCCAGGGGATGAAGCCCCTGCCCAAGCGCTCCTCCCGTCACCAGTTCCCTGGGGTGCGACGGAGCGGGCGGACGGGGGGCTGGCATGGCGGGGCGGAGTGACGACTCACCGGTGGGGGGCGGACCGTCCTGGTTCGCCCGCCTGGCGGTGGGCGTGTTCCGGCACCGGAGCTGGGTGTTGGTGGGCACGCTGCTGCTGCTCGGCGCGGCGGTCTGGGCGCTGCTCCGGGGCGGGCACCTCACCACCGGGACCATCGAGGGCATCGAGTCCGCGCGGGCGGAGGCGCTCGCGCGGGGCGCCGCCGCGGGGTCGAACGACCAGACCCTCGCGGTCATCTTCCATCACGACGCCTGGACCTCGGACGACCCGCGCTTCACCCAGGCGCTGACGTCCGTGCTGGCGCGCGTGGGGCGGCTGCCGGAGGTCGCGTCGGTGGTGTCGCCCGTCGGGGCACCCGAGGCCCTCCGGGCCCGCTTCGTGGCGCGCACGGGCCACGACGTGCTGGCGCTGGTGCGGCTCAAGGGCGGCGAGCGCGAGGCCACCGCCGCGTTCCCCGCCGTGCGCGCGGCGCTCAGCGACCCGCACCTCCGGACGACGCTCACCGGCAAGGTGGCCTTCCTGGCCGCGCTCAACGAGCTGCTGGAGCACGACCTGCTGCGCGCGGAGCTGCTGTCCTTCCCGCTGGCGCTGCTGGTCCTGCTGTGGGTGTTCCGGACGGTGGTGGCGGCCATGCTGCCCCTGGTGGTGGGCGGGCTGGCGGTGCTCTGCGGCGTGGCGGGCGTGCTGCTCCTGTCGCGCGTCACGAACATGGCCCAGTACACGCTCAATGTCGTCTCGCTCATCGGGCTGGGCGTGGCCATCGACTACTCGCTCTTCATCGTGAGCCGCTTCCGCTCCGAGCTCGCCAGTGGCTCCAGCACGGAGGCGGCCCTGGCGCGCACGCTGGACACCGCCGGCCGGGCGGTGGCGTTCTCGGGGCTGGCCGTCACGGTGGGGCTGGGCGGCCTGCTCTTCTTCCGGGGCTCGTACCTGAGCGCCATGGGCCTGGGCGGCGCGCTGGTGGTGGCCTTCGCCGTCCTCTTCGCGCTCACCGTGCTGCCCGCGCTCCTGGCCTGGCTGGGCCCCCGGGTGGACTGGGGGCGGCTGCCCTTCACGCGCACGGCGGGGCGCGGCGGCGGCTGGCATGCGCTGGCCACGTGGGTGATGCGGCATCCCTGGTGGGTGCTGCTGCCGACGCTGACGCTCCTGCTGGCCATGGGGCTGCCGTTCCGCCGCCTGCAACTGGCGGCCACGGACATCACCGCCCTGCCCGAGCACACCGAGGCCCGCCAGGGCGCGGAGACCCTGGCCCGCCTGTTCCCGCGCGAGGCCGCCACCCGCGTGCTGGTGGCGGTGGAGTTCCCCGGGGGGAGCCCCCTCGCCCCGGAGCGCGCGGGCGCCCTCTACGACGCCAGCCGCCGGGTGGCCGCCATGCCCGGCGTGGTCGGCGTGGAGAGCGCGGTGGACGTGGTCCCCGGCGTGGACCGCGCGACCGCCCTGCGGATGGCCGCCTCGCCGCCCGGGCTCCTTCCACCGGAGGTCCAGGCCGCGCGGGCCGCGTATGTCACCGGCAACGTGGCGGTGATGCAGGTGCTGACCTCCGCGCCCCCCAGCAGCCTGGAGGCGCGGAACCTGGTGCGCGCGCTGCGCGAGGACCGCGGCGTGGGCGACGGCCGGTGGCTCGTGGGCGGGCAGACCGCGGCGGACGTGGACGCGGCGGCCTTCGTGAAGCGCCACACGCCCGCGGCGGTGGGGTTCGTGATGGGGATGACGTGCCTGGTGCTCTTCGCGCTCCTGCGCTCCGTGCTGCTGCCCTTGAAGGCGCTCCTGATGAACCTGCTGTCGCTGGCGGGGTCGTTCGGAGCCCTGGTGTGGATCTTCCAGGAGGGGCACCTGCACCGGCTGCTGCGCTTCGAGCCCGGGCCCATCGAGCCGTCGCTGCCCATCCTGCTGTTCTGCGCGCTGTTCGGCCTGTCCATGGACTACGAGGTCCTGCTGCTGAGCCGCATCCGCGAGGAGTGGCTGCGCACGGGCGACAACACCCGCGCCGTGGCCGAGGGGCTGGAGCGGACCGGCGGCCTCATCACCAGCGCGGCGGCCATCATGGTCGCGGTGTTCGCGGCCTTCACGCTGGCGTCGGTGGTGGTGGTGAAGGCGATGGGGCTGGGCATGGCCATCGCGGTCGCGCTGGACGCGACGCTGGTCCGGGTGCTCATCGTCCCCGCGATGATGCGGCTGATGGGGGACCTGAACTGGTGGGGGCCCGGCCACTGGAGGCGCTCGCGGGCGCGGGCCCCTGGGACGGAGGTGCGGCCATGAGCGCGCAAGACCTCGGGTGGGCGGCGGCGGGAGCGGTGGCGCTGGGCGTGCTCGCGCGGGGACACCGGCAACTGATGGCCGGCCTGCGGCGACGTGTGGCGCCGCCCGCGAGTCGCTTCGAGCCCCCTTCCGTGACGGTCATCCGGCCCATCCGCGGCCTGGACGTGGAGGCGCGGGAGAACGTGCGCGCGCTCCTGGATCTGGACTATCCCGGTGAGTGGGAGGTGCTCTTCGTCTTCGACAGCGAGGACGACCCGGCGTTCCTCCCCACCCGCGACGAGGTGTCCGCGAGGCCGACGCGCGCGCGGCGGGTGGAGCTGGTGGTCGCGGGCGAGCCCCCCGCGGGGATGACCGGCAAGCTCAACGCGATGCAGGTGGGCGTGGCCCGCTCCCGGTGCGAGCTGCTGGCCTTCAGCGACTCGGACACGCGCCCCCCGCCCGGAGGGCTCACGGCGCTGGTGGGCGCGCTGCTGGAGGATGAGCGGACGGGCGCCACGTTCGCGCCCATCTACGCGGCGGCGGACGCGCCCCTGGCGGGCGACGTGGGCTACGGGCTGCTGGTGAACGCGTGGTACGGCGCGTCGGTCGCGTGCAACGCGGCGCCGGACGGCGCGCTGCCCTTCATCATGGGGCAGCTGATGGTCTTCCGCCGGGAGGCGCTCGCGGCCGTCGGGGGCGTGGGCTGCGCCGCCGGGCAGTTCGTGGACGACATGTACCTGGGCCGCCGGCTGCACGAGGCCGGCTGGAAGAACCGCGTCGTCCACGCGCCCCTGCGCGTCGTCACCGGACACCTGGGGCTGGGCCCCTTCCTGCGCGTCTTCCGGCGGTGGATCCTCTTCGCGGAGGCGGGCATCCCCGGCGGCTTCGCGCGGCCCCACTGGGTGCGTGGAGCGGTGAGCTGGCTGTCGTGGGCGGGCCTGACGCTGGCGGTGGCGAGGCGGAAATGGAGCCTGGCGCTCGTGTCGGCGCTGCCCATCGGGTTCTCCGTCTGGAGCCAGCTGCGCTTGCAGCGGGCCTGCCACGGGCCGGACATCGCGCCCCGGCACTACTGGGTGCCGGCGGTCCTTCCCCTGCTGGGCGCCGGGGTGGCGCTGTCCGCGAAGCTGTCGCGCGAGGTGGTCTGGCGCGGCCGGGGATACCGGCTGGACGCGAAGGCGCGCCTGGGGGAGACCCAGCCGGCCCGGGCCAGCGAGTAGACGGGGCGGCGGACGCGATGATGCAGCCAGCTCTCCACCTGCTCCACCGCGCTCGCCACGGTGCCACGCAAGGGCGGCCCGGCCGAGCGCAGCAGCGGCACGGCGGACCGCAGGCTGCCGCCGGGGCCCTGGGGCGCGAGCATCGCGGCGAAGGCGTGGACGACGACGCGCAGGTACTCGCGGGCCATCACCCGCATGCGGGGCTCCTCGGAGGAGAGCAGGGCCATGGAGGCGCGCGCGCCGCGGGGGCTGTGCTGCCAGTAGTGCAGCAGGCCCATGCGCAGCGCCCGCATGCCGTCGTCCTGCCCCGCGAAGGCGCTGTAGAGCGCGGAGGCGAGCGCGACGCGGGTGCGCTGCGCCGGCCGCCGCGCGTGCGCGTAGTGCTCCAGCGCGCGGGCGACGTCGTCCGGGTGGCGGTGCAGCGACTCCTGGAGCGCGCGGGCGTCGTGGAAGCACGACGCCATGCCGCTCGCCGTGAGCGGGTGGCAGCACGCGGCGGCGTCGCCCACCAGCACGGCGCTGCCCATCCACACGGTCTCCGCCAGCCAGTCGTCGTTGGAGGCCATGCGCACCGCGGCCCGCTGCTCCAGCGCCCGCCAGACGGCCTCCCTCAGCCGGGGGGGCAGGGCGAGCAGCAGGTCCGGCTGGTCCCGCACCGTCTGGACGGTGCTGCCCAGGGGCAGGTCCACCATCACGCGCGCCACGCCGGGCTGGATGGCGTACGCCAGCGCGTGCACGGCGCCGCCCACGAACTGGTGGCCATGGTCCGGATGGGTGAGGCAGGCGCTGTCCACGGTCACCCCCAGCATGGTGGAGAGGCGCCGGTGGTGCTCGGCGATGCCCAGCATCCGCCGCACCGGCGACGCGCGCCCGTCCGCGGCCACGAGCAGCCGCGCGTGCACGGTGTGCTCGGCGCCCGCGTGCGAGTAGCGCAGGCGCACGCCGTTCTCGCAGTTGTGCTCCACGGCCGTCACGCGGGCCCGGGTGCGCACGGTGACGCCGCGCCGCCGCGACACCGACTCCAGGAGGGGCAGGGTGAGGGCCGTGTGTTCGAGCGACAGGCCGGTGACACCGCGACCGTAGGGCAGCACGAGCGTGCGGGCAGGGGCATGGAAGCGCACCGCGAAGCCCCTCACGGGCTGGGCCGCCCAGCCCTCCACGACGCTCCCGAAGCCCAGCGCGCGCAGGTCCCGGATGCCCGCGGGGTGGAGCAGCTCCCCCGCGAGCTGCTTGTGCCGGTCCACGCCCGCGTCCAGCAGCAGGACGTTCCAGCCCAGCTCGGCGAGCGCCGCCGCCACCGCGCAGCCCGCGGGCCCACCCCCGGCGATCACCACCTCGGTGTCCTCCACGTGGCCTCCGCTCGAACCCCAGACTCCATGTCTGGCATTGACGAATTATCCATTCATGCGCGGTGTCGCACGCAGAGGAGGCAGGCATGAAAGAGCAGGCAGCGTCATTCTGTCGCACGCAACTGCCGCGGGTCTCCCGGACCTTCGCGCTCAACATCCCGCTCCTGCCCGGGCCCCTGGACCTGGCGGTGACGGTGGCCTACCTGCTGTGCCGCATCGCGGACACGGTGGAGGACGAGTCCCCCGGGGGAGACCCCTGCGCGTTGCTCGACGAGCTGGGAGCCCTGGTGTCGCTGGAGCCGGGCTGGGAGGCCCGCGCCCGCTCGTTCGCGGGGAGGGCGCGGCTCGCGCTGCGCGACGAGGCGCCCCCGGCGGAGGCGGAGCTGGTCTCCGAGACAGCGGCCGTGCTCGAAGCCCTGGCCTCGCTTCCCTCCTGGGTCCAGCCGCCCATCGCGCGGTGCGTGCGCACGATGACCGGCGGGATGAATCAAATCCAACGCATGCATGGGGCGAGCGGGCAGGTCATGGGGCTGCCCGACCTCCAGGCGACGTTTCTGTATTGCTATTACGTCGCGGGCGTCGTGGGTGAGATGCTGACCGGCCTCTTCATCGCCAGCGCTCCCCGGGTCGCCTGGCGCGAGGAGCTGCTCATGCCACGGGCGCCTGCCTTTGGCCGGGCCCTCCAGCTCACCAACATCCTCAAGGACGTGCGCGAGGACCTGGACCGGGGGAGCTGCTGGCTGCCCAGGGACCGCCTGGCCGCGCACGGCCTCACGCCCGCCACGCTGGCCCTGCCCTCGCGCCGCGCGCGCGCCGTGGCGCTGATGGACGAGCTGGTGGCGGTGGCGCGCCGGGAGCTGGACGTCGCGCTCGAATACTCCCTGGCCCTGCCCGCGGAGGAGGCCGGCCTGCGGCTGTTCTGCCTCTATCCGCTCTTCTTCGCGGTGGCGACGCTGGACGCGGTGGAGGGCAACCCGGACGTGCTCGAGCCCGCGCCGGTGAAGATCCGCCGGGAGACGGTGGCGGCGCTGATGCGGCTCACGCAGGAGCGGGTGGCGTCGGACGAGGCCCTGCGGGAGCTCTACGCCCGCTGCTCACGGGGGCCCGGGGGCGGCGTGGAGGCCTGGACCTGATGCGGCGGGCGCGCGACGTGCTGGCGCGGACGCAGGCGGCGGACGGCTCCTGGAAGGGGGACTACAGCGGCCCGCTCTTCCTGGGCCCGGTCTACGTGGCCGGGCTGTACGTGATGGGCCGCGCGCCGGAGCCGCGCGTCCGGGACGGCATGGTCGCCTTCACGCGCGCCCACCAGAACGCGGATGGAGGCTGGGGGCTGGACGTGGAGTCGCCGAGCCTCGTCTTCACGTCGGTGCTCAACTACGTCGCGCTGCGGCTCCTGGGCGTCGGCGCGGACGACCCGGGCCTCTCTCTCGCGCGGGCGTGGTTCCTTCCCCGGGGCGGCGCGCTCGCCAGCGCATCCTGGGGGAAGTTCGTCCTCGCCCTGCTGGGGCTCTACGACTACGAGGGCCTGGCGCCCGTGCCCCCCGAGCCCTGGCTGCTGCCGCGGGCGCTGCCCTTCCATCCGTCGCGGCTCTGGTGCCACTGCCGCATGGTGTACCTGCCCATGGGCTGGCTCTACGGCCGGAGGGCCCGCGCCCGCGAGGCGCCGCTGCTGGCCGAGCTGCGGCGCGAGCTGTACCCCCAGCCCTACGCGGACGTGGACTGGGGGGCGGCGCGCGGCCGCGTGGCGCGCACGGACGGCTACAGCCCCCACGGACCGGCGCTGCGCGCCGTGCACCGCGTGCTGGGGCTGTACGAGCGCTTCCACTCGAAGCGGCTGCGGGCGCGCGCGCTGGACGAGTCCCTGGCGTTGATCCGCGGCGAGGACGAGGCCACGCACTTCATCTGCATCGGGCCCATCAACAAGGTGCTCGACATGGTGGTGTGGCACGTGGCGCGGCCGGAGGGCCCGGAGGTGCGGGCCCACCTGGAGCGCCTGCCGGACTACCTCCAGCCCACCGCCCAGGGCATCACGGTCAACGGCTACAACTCCTCCCAGCTCTGGGACACCGCCTTCGCCGTGCAGGCGCTGGTGGCCTCTGGAGACACCACCGGAGGAGCCCGGGACGCGCTGGAGCGCGCGGGGCGGTACCTGGAGGCGCAGCAGGTGCTGGAGGATTCACCGGACGCCGCGCGGCACTACCGGCATCCGAGCCGGGGCGGGTGGCCCTTCAGCACGCGCGCGCACGGCTGGCCCATCAGCGATTGCACGGCGGAGGCGCTGAAGGCGTGTCTGTTGTTGGAGCCGCTCGGGCTCAATCGCGTCCCGCGCGAGCGCCTGGCGCAGGCCGTGGCGTTCATCCTGTCCCTCCAGAACCGGGACGGCGGCTGGGCCACCTACGAGCGGCGGCGCGGGCCGCGCTGGCTGGAGCGGTTCAATCCCTCGGACGTCTTCGCGGGCATCATGGTGGACTCCAGCTACGTGGAGTGCACGTCGGCCTGCGTGCAGGCGCTGGTGGCGTGGCGCGGGGCGCATCCGGACGCCCCGGTGGGGCGGGCCATCGCGCGGGGCGCGGACTTCCTGCGCCGCCAGCAGCGCCCGGACGGAGGCTGGGAGGGCTCCTGGGGCGTGTGCTTCAGCTACGGGACGTGGTTCGGCGTCACCGGCCTGGTGGCCTCGGGCGCGGGAGCCTCGGACCCCGCCCTGCGCAGGGCGGTCGCGTTCCTCGAGGCCCACCAGCGCGAGGACGGCTCCTGGAGCGAGACCCTCCAGGCCTGCCGCGAGCGCCGCTGGGTGGAGGGGCGCTCGGGCCACGCGGTGACGACGTCCTGGGCCGTGCTGTCCCTGGTGGCGGCGGGCGAAGCGGACGCGGCCGCCACGCGCCGGGGCGTGGCGTGGCTCCGCGCGCGGCAGGCGGCGGAGGGCGCGTGGCCCCCCGAGCCTCTCGCCGGCGTGTTCAACCGCACCTGCGCCATCCACTACGACGCCTACCTGCGCATCTTCCCGCTGTGGGCGCTGGCGCTCGCGGAGCGGCCCTCCGGCGCGCTCACGGCTTGCGGAGGCTGAGCGCCCCCAGGTAGTCCGCCTTGCCCAGGGTGACGCCGTTGTGACGCAGGAGCGCGTACGCGTGGGTGAGGTGGAAGTAGAAGTTCGGGACGATGTGCTCCAGGAAGTTGTCCGCGCCGCTCATCACCTGGCCCTCCCACCGGGGGTTGGTGATGACGCGGCTGGCCGCGCCCTCGAAGTCCTTCGCGGTGAGCGTGTCCAGGTACTCGATGGTGGACCGGACGCGGGCGCCCAGCTCCTCCAGCGTCTGCTCCGTGTCCGGGTGTGACGGCGCGGCCTTGCCTGTCAGTCTCGAGGCCCCCAGCTTCGCGGCGTCACAGGCGATCTGCACCTGCTTCACGAACGGGAGCTGGTCCGGCGCGAGCCGGAAGCCCAGGTAGAGGTTCGGGTCGAAGGACTTCGCCTTGGCGTGGGCCGCGGCCGTCTCCAGCCACCTGCCCAGCTGCCCCAGCTGCTTCTTCATCTGCGAAAAGGTCTCAAAGTACATGGGCGCGCAAGCTAACGAGGCTGCGCGGGCCTTGCGAGCCGATCGCGAGACGCCCTGCGTCACGCTGAACTCACTGCTTCATGGAAGGGGGCTCCGTGCGGTCCACCCGCGCGTGGAGGCGCGGCCGCCGACCGCCGCCGCGATGGAGGCGCTCGCGGGCCGGTACCACGGCGACGAGGTGGACATGACCTTCAGGGTGCGCGTGGAGGACGGCAAGCCGCGCGTGCGCTGGCAGCGGCAGAAGGGCACCGTGCTCGAAGCCGTCGGCGGGGACCGCTTCGTCAGCGACTCGCTGGGGACGGTCACCTTCACGCGCGCGAGGGCGGGCCGGGTGGACGGGGTGCTCATCAGCACCCCGCGTGCCCGCGGCCTGCGCGCGGAGCGGCCGCCGGCTCCGCGCGCCACGGCCGGGAAGGCGCAGGGCCGTTGAGGCGCCTCCCGCTCACGCCTTGAAGGTCATCAGCGGCCGCAGCCGGGCCACCTCCCGGACGATGTCCGCGTCCACCTGCGAGGCCACCACCGGGCCAATGGGCTTGTAGGCGGCGGGGGCCTCCTCGATGCGGCGCTCGGCCCGGAGCGCGATGCAGTCCACCCCCGCCAGGCCCAGGTCCTCCTCGCGGTGCTTCGCGCCGCCGCGCGACATGGAGAAGCGCGAGTGCGCCCGGCCCGCCCCATGCGACGCCGACGCGAGGGCCTTCGCGTTGCCCAGCCCCCGCATCAGGTAGGACGTGGCGCCCATCGAGCCGGGGATGATGACCGGCTGCTCCACCTCCGCCGGACAGGCCCCCTTGCGCGCCAGCCAGCCGCCCTCCCAGGGCAGGGTGATGTTGTGGGGCACGTCGTAGACGAGCGGCGCCTCCACGTCCCCGAACAGCTCCCGCAGCGTCTGCCGCACCAGCTCCGCGAGCAGCAGCCGGTTGAGGAAGGCGTAGTTGGCCGCCGTGGCCTCCGCCTTCAGGTACTCGCGCACCTTCACCGGGTCCGCGAGCGGGAAGATGCCGCTCGCCGGGTGCGGCGTCCCCTGGGGCCACGCGGCCCGCGCGCGCTCCTGCCACGCGCGCCCCACGTGCTTGCCCAGGTCCCGCGAGCCGGAGTGCACCATGAACGCGAGCTGCCCCTCCCGCACGCCCCAGGCCCACGCCCGCGCGCGGTCCACCACGGCCTCCACCCGCTGCACCTCCACGAAGTGGTTGCCGCCGCCAATGGTGGCCAGGCCGGGGTCGCGCACCACGCCCTCCCGCCTCAGCCCGGTGGGCGCCCAGGCCGGGTCGCCCTCCAGCGCCCCGCCCAGGTGGACGCGGTCGGACTCGCGGTGGAGCTGAGCCAGATCCGCCCGGGCCGCCATGCCCAGGGGCTGGCCTCGCGCCTCCTGGAGCCAGCCGGGCAGCCCGTCCCGCAGGAGCGCCTCCAGCGCCCGCGAGCCCTGGGCGACGTCCCGCGTGCCGAAGAAGTAATGCCCCTTCATCCGCTCGACGAAGGCGTCGCGCCGGGCGAGGAAGGCCTCCACGGGGACGTCCGCGACGTGCAGGCGCATGCCGCAGTTGATGTCCGTGCCCACGGCGCCGGGCACCACCAGGCCCTCCGTGTGGACCACCGACCCGATGGCCACCCCGGAGTCACCCGGGTGGAAGTCCGGCGTCGCGCGCACCTGCTTCACGCGGCCGCCGTCGGGGTGATGGAGCGCGGCGAGCGCCGCGAGCTGCTGGAGCGCCTTGCCCTCCACCGGCAGCTCTGGCGGAAGGAGGACCTCGGCGGGGGGGGCGTGGGGATCCGCCTGGAGGCGGACCGTGTAGACACGACCGTCGTAAGCGACGTCGAGCCCCTCGCGGGCAAGCGCCCGCAGGAGCCGGTTCAGTTTCGGCTGCATGACCTTCTCGGAATCTGACCCGGGCGGACCTCGGCCCGGGGGACGTGAGCGATGGGATTCGAGACCTCGGGTCAGCAGCCGCGGTCGGGACGCACGGAGCGTCCGCGCCCCCTGGGACGGCCGGACAGTCTCGTCCTGACAGGGCTCGCGAAAAGGCACGCTCCATCCGAGGATGGGCCCATGCATCTGTCGAAGCGGTGGAATGGAGCGGTGTCATGACGGTGGCGGTCCTTCGGGCCCAGGCCCCGGAGTTCGATGTGGCGTCCGTCCTGGACCGCTTCCCGGAGTGCCACCCCGACACCGTCTGGCTCCAGGGGGAGCAGCGGCGCCAGGGGAAGCACTCGACGTCCGGCTTCAACCTCACCCTGGTGGAGGACGGGGAGGGCACGCTGCACGGGCCCGTCGCCGCCGCCCGCCGGCAACTGGAGGTGCTGGCCCCCCTGCTCGCGGAGCTGCGCCAGCTGGCGGTGCCCTGCGTCGTGGACTTCGGGCTGTTCGTAGGGACCGCCCGGCACTTCGCCAGCTCCATCCACTTCCCACCCGACGACGTCCGGTGGTTCGCGGACCAGGGCATCGCCCTGGCCGTCTCCGCCTATCCGACCGCCGAAGAGGAGCCGGAGGACTCCTCGGCCAGCTTCCAGTGAGGCGCGGCCTCAGCCCGCGGAGCGGACCAGCCAGTACCAGTGCGACGCGACCAGGCGGCGCCGGCTCTTGCGCGCCGTCACCAGCGCGAAGCCGGGGCGGAAGACCTCCCGCACCGCCTCGGGGGTGAGCCGGAGGTCGCTCGGCGCGGAGTCCAGCGCCCAGATGAGGTGGATGCCGCCCGGCTTGAGCAGCCGGGACACCTCCGCCACGTAGGCCCGCTGGCCCTCCGCGCCGAGGCAGTGGAAGCACCCGACGTCGAAGGACGCGTCGTAGGGCCCCCGGAGCGCCTCCAGGCGGGTGACATCCCCCACCAGGAACTCGGGCCGCGGGCGGTCCCGGGCGGCCTGCTCCCGGGCCTTCGCGATGGCGACCGGCGAGAAGTCGACCCCGGTCACCCGCATGCCCTGCGCTGCCAGATGCCGGGAGAACCGCCCCACGCCACACCCCAGCTCCAGCACGCTCCGGGGACCTCCCTGCCGGGCCAGCGCCTGGACCTCCTCGGGAATGCGGACGTCCCCCCACAAGGTGAAGGGAGCCCGGTAGGCGCGGTCGAAGTCAGCGCTCGTCGCGGGTGCGGACATGGGGCCTCCAGCTTTCTTCCGACGCGGGTCGCAATCGGATGAGAGCCAAAGTAAATAGCATGCGATGAATGTCAAGAAGGCCCCCCCGTGGGACCCGCAGGCCGTACCGACCTTCTGGATCAACCATGCGTCCCGGCTGCTGATGCGCCACTTCGAGCAGCGGCTGCGGCCGCTCGAGTTCGGGATGGCCTACCTGCCGGTGGTCATCGCGCTGGAGGAGCATGGGCCGCTGCTACAGAAGCAGCTCGCGCGGTACGCCCACGTCGAGCAGCCCACGATGGCCGCGCTCCTCACGCGCATGGAGCGCGACGGGCTCATCGAGCGCGCGCCGCACCCGGACGACAAGCGCGCCAGCCAGATCTCCCTCTCGGCGAAGGCCCGCAAGCGCCTGCCGGAGGCGAAGGCCCGGCTGGGAGAGGTCGCGGAGCAGGCGCTGGCGGGCCTCAGCGAGCGCGAGCGCGCCACGTTCATGGCGCTCCTGCGCCGCGTGGTGACCAACCTCGACCCCTCGGACGGGGAATGAGCAATCACTTCCTCGAAAACCAAGACGGGGCCCGCATCGTCACTTGAGAATCTCGCGGACTGGGTGAATCCAGACAGCAGGATGTCAGATTGGCCCTGTAGGGTGCGTGCCCCTCCGGAAGATTCCCTTCCGGCATGACTCAAGGTCGAGGCCACTTGAACCGCTCCTCCTTCCTGATGCGCGCGCTGCGCGCCGGCACGTTCTGTCTCCTGGGCGCCAGCTCGCTGGTGACCGCCTGTGACTCCAACGATGATCCGCCCACCGACCCGCCGCCGGTGGACACCTCTCCGCGCACGCTGACGCTGCTGCAGACGAGCGACCTGCACACCAACATCTTCCCGTGGGACTACTTCAGCGGGAAGCCGGACGCGAAGCGCGGCCTGGCCAAGGTGGCCACGCTCATCAAGCAGGAGCGGGAGAAGAACCCGGACTGCACGCTGCTCGTGGACACGGGTGACACCATCCAGGGCTCGCCGCTCGGCACCTACTACGCCCTGGTGGACAACGCGCCCAAGCACCCCATGGCCACCGCCATGAACGAGCTGGGCTACGTCGCCATGGCGCTGGGCAACCACGAGTTCAACTATGGCCCGGACGTCCTCGACAAGTTCAAGGGGGAGGCGAACTTCCCCATCCTCGGCGCCAACGTGCGCAAGAGCGCGGACGGCTCCGAGGCCTTCACCCCGTATGTGCTGACCACGGTCTGCGACGTGAAGGTCGGCATCCTCGGCCTGGTGACGCCGGGCGTGGCGACGTGGGAGCGCAAGGACAACATCGCCGGGCTGCGCTTCGATGATCCGCTGGAGACCGCGAAGGTCTACGTGCCGAAGCTGAAGCAGGCCGGCGCGGACGTGGTGGTGGTGGCCATCCACAGCGGCCCGGACAAGCAGCCGACGGGCAGCGCGAGCAGCCCCGAGTCCTGGCTCGCGGACTACGCGGATGACTCGAAGTGGACCGACCGGGGCAACCTCCCCGGTGAGAACGAGGCCGTGCAGATCGCCCAGCAGGTGGCGGACGTGGACGTGCTCCTCACCGGCCACACGCACCAGCCCATCCCGAAGATGCTGCTGAAGCAGCAGGACGGCCGCGAGGTCCTCCTCACGCAGCCCAACCGCTGGGGCAGCCACCTGGCGGACGTGCAGCTCAAGGTCACCTGGAACGGCGAGCGCTGGGGCGTGGACGCGCATGACTCGTCGCTCCACGCGGTGGACGAGACGGTGGCGGAGGATGCCACCGTCAAGCAGCTCACGCAGACCTACCACGACACCACGGTGGGCTACGTGAACCAGAAGATTGGCAGCACCACCGCGGCCTTCACGGGCGGCTTCGCCGGGCGCTACGTGGACAGCCCGCTGGCGGACCTGCTCAACACCGTGCAGGAGGAGGCCGCGGCGGAGGCCGGCTATCCCGTGGACCTGTCCGCGACCGCCCTGTTCTCCAATGACGTGGCGCTGCCGGCGGGGGACGTCACCCTGCGTGACGCCTACAGCGTCTACATCTACGACAACACGCTGTACGTGATGGAGATCAACGGCTCCATCCTCCGGCGCGCGCTGGAGATGAACACGCTGTACTTCAAGCAGCTGGACGCGGCGAACCTGCCCGCGAAGCCCGAGGACGCGAAGGCCACCACGCCCGTCGTCGCGGACTACAACTGGGACCTCTACTCGCGCATCGAGTACGGCTACGACCTGACGAAGCCCGCGGGCTCCCGGCTCACGCACCTGCGCTTCCAGGGCCAGGAGGTGCAGGACGACCAGGTCTTCCGCATCGCCGTCAACAACTACCGCGGCGGTGGCGGAGGCGGGTTCAGCATGTTCAAGGAGGGCCGCATGCTGTGGTCCTCCGCGGACGGGGTGCGTGACTACGTCGCGCGCTACCTGCAGGAGCACCAGAACCTGTCGCCGGACGTGATGAACACCTGCAACTTCACGCTCTCGCCCGACCTCTACACGCCGTACTTCCAGGCCACGCTCGGCCCCGCGAAGTGCGCGCCCGGGCAGTGAGGTAGGAGGCCCGGGACGCCCGGAGGATGGCCCCCTTCCCCAGGGGGCTCGTCCCCCGGGCCCTTCGGGGGGTGGCGGTCAGGACGGATGCTCCCCGCTGGAGGCGCCGGGTGCGGCCCCAGGGGGGAGCAACATCCAGAAGGGCACTCGGCCCTGCCTCCGGGAGCGGTTTGCTGGCGGATGGGAGGTGTTGATGTTCCGCCATGCAATCCCATGGAGGAAGGAAGCCCATGCGCACCCTGCCGTCGAAGCGGATGTCACTGCTCACCGAGCGTGAAGCCCAGCTCGTCCTGTCCAGCGCTCCACGCAAGCTGGCCGAGCTGTCCCCCCGAGCGCTGCGGGGACGCATCCAGCGCACGCGCCGCCTGATGGAGAAGTACCAGGACGTGGCGCAGCGGCAGCGCAGGGAGGCGCTCCGCAAGGAGGTGCCTTCCCGCTCCCGCCGCGCCGAGGGCAACCACAACACCCTCCGGAAGGTCGAGTCCTTCGCCGCCGCGCTGGAGCGCTTCGAGAAGCGCCTCGCCCTGCTTGAGCGCGGGGCGCAGGTCCGGACCCGCGCCGCGAGCAGCCCGGGCCCCCGGCGGGCGACGCGCAAGCCCGCAACCCGCGTGGCCACGGGGGGACGCAAGCCCGTACGCCGGACGCGCGCCGCCGGGCGCACCGTGAAGGCCCCTGGCGCCAAGCGGTCCGCTTCCCGTCAGAAGCGAGGCGGGGCCCTGAAGCAGGAGCGCTTTCCTTCCCTCAAGCGCCAGGCCAACGCCTCTGCCCGGGGCCGTCGGACCCAGGGACGGCGCGACGCCCGGCGCTGAGTCCCGCGGGGGGCCGGGTGGCCCGGCGCGTGAGGCGGACCTGGCTCAGGGGCGCACGACGTCCCGGATGAACCGGCTCAGCGACTCCGCCATCTTCTGGTGCGTGGCGGCGGAGGGGTGCCAGTCCTCGCCGACGCCGTCGGCGAAGGGGTTCTGCATGGCCATCACGTGGCGGTGGACACGGGCGTCGCCGTGGCGCTGACGCTCGGCCACCAGGTCGGAGATCCAATCGCCGACGTGCACGGACGTCACCACGCCCCGCTGCTCCATCCGCTTGAAGCCATCCGTCATGCTGCCCAGCGTGCACACGATGTGCGCGCGGGGATGCAGCGCGCGGAGCCGCGCGAGGAACGTCCGGTACGCGGACTTGAAGGCCGCCTCGTCCGGCAGGAACGCGGCGGTGCCGCTGCCCGCGAACGTGTCGTTGGTGCCGACGTTGACGACAATCACCTCCGGCGGGTCGGTGGAGAAGTCCCAGGGCACGGGCGGGTCCGGGACCGCGAGCTCGTAGAGGGCGGGAATCAGCCTGGACGTGGTCAGGTCCAGGTTGCGGTACATGCCGTGGCCCGAATAGCAGACGAACGTGGCCTCCGCGCCCAGGGCCTGGGCCGTGAGCCAGCCATAGCCGCGTCTGGGGTTCTGGTGCTTCGCCGTGAAGGTGGGCGCCTTCGAGGAGGATGACTCCGGGACGAAGGAGACGTCGGTGCCGTAGCCGCAGGTGATGGAGTCTCCGACGAACTCCAGCCGGAGCCCGGAGTGCCGCGGGGGCGGCTCCTGGAGCTCCCCCCGCACCTCGAGCGCGAGGAGCGTGCTCGCGCCCACCAGGGACTCGGTGCGCTTGATGAGCTCCACCGTGTGCGGGCCCTGGGGCAGGTCGCTGGCGAGCAGGTACGTGCCTGGACCGGGATGCACCGCGAGCAGCCGGGGAGGCGCTCCGTCCACCACGACGTCGAAGTGGTTGGTGCCCACGTCGCCGCCCTGGCCCGCGTCGTCCAGCCGCATCCGCACGGCGTCCCCCTTGAAGCGCGCGCGCACCGTCACGCCGGGGTGGGAGAAGACGACCCCGGTGTTGGAGCGATACGTCCGGCCCACGTACTGAACCCGCGAGTCCGAGGCTGGAATGCTCACCCACGTCATGGAGGGGCTCTCTGGAGCGGGGGCGGGGGCCCTGCACGTGGCCAGCAGGAGGCCGGTGCAGAGCCAGGCGACCCGGCGTCCTGGTGCGAATGCGCGAAGGGAGTCCGGGAGCCTCATGGGGGAGGGGCGACGCTCCGATGGAGCTGAAGCGCCGTGTGTCGTTCGCGTCCTCATTCACCCTGGCCGAAGCGGGTGCTTCGGAAGACGCGAGCCTATCAGGTCGCTCAGCCGCCCATGAGCGACGGGGCGCTCCGGCGGGACACGGCCACCGCCACGGCCGCGAGCACGACGAGCCCCACCCAGGCGTGCCGCGACGCGGCCTCCGCCCAGGCATCCAGGGGCGTGCTCAGGCCCAGCGCGCGCTCGAGCACCCAGCCGCACGCGGCCACGCCCCCCACCGCCGCGCCGCCGATGCGCAGCGCGGTGAAGCCCTTCCCCCGGCTCCACAGCAGGAGCCAGGGCAGCACGAGCAGCACCACCGCGGCCTGCATGGCCTCGATGCCCAGGTTGAAGCCCAGGATGCTCAGCGCCAGCGCGCCCGAGTCGAAGCCCATGCCCGCGAGCACCGCGGCGAACGCGAGCCCGTGGACGAGCCCGAACAGCGCCGCGACGACGGGCTCCCGGCCCGGGAAGAGCGGGCGCACCGCGTGCACCGCCGACACGAGGATGCTCACCGCGATGAGCACCTCCACGGGCTGGCCCGGCAGGCGGAGCATGCCCACGGCGGCCGCCGCCAGCGTGAGCGAGTGGCCCCCGGTGAAGGCCGTCACCACGAAGAGGACGCGCTTGAGGCTCCGTCCCAGGCCGTCCGGCTCGCGCCAGCGGCCCCCGCGAGCGAGCAGCGGCGCGGGCAGGAGCAGCACGAGCAGGAAGAGCAGGTGGTCCGTCCCTTCCGCGATGTGATGCAGACCCAGGCGGAAGACGGCCTGGAAGCCCGTCCACCACGAGCCGTGCGTCCGGTCGACGCGGAGCGACGGCGCCTGGGCCGTCACCGCGCCCAGCAGCTCCTGGCCCTCGCCGAAGAGGCCGGTGTGGAAGTCGCGCCGCACCGACACCAGCGCGCGGTGGTTCATCACCTCGTGCAGGATGAGCGTGTCCTGGAGCGTGAAGACGCGGGCGGAGGCGCCGGGCGGCGCCCGCAGCGCGACGTGGGCCACGAGGCAGTCCCCGTCGTCCACCCGCTGCACGCCCACCTCGCCGACCTCCAGCTCGAAGGGCCGGCCGTCCGGCGCCGTCGCGCCGAAGTGCTCCCGGAGGTAGGCCGGGAGGGCGTGTGCCCGCTCGCGGACGACGTCCGCCGGCACCGCGCTGAACGACTTCGTCAGCGCGAGCGCGAGCTGGTCCAGGGGCAGCTGGAGCTCCACCTGGACCGCGCGCTCCCCCACGTCGAGCAGCACGGCCGTGTTCTTCACGAGGTGCGCGTGCGCGGACACCCCCGCCAGGAGCACGGCGAGCCCCAATGCCCAACGCAGCGTCCTGCTCCTGGCGGGAGTGGCCCTCATGGGCTCAGCTGGTTCCCGTAGTCCGTCTGCTTGTCTCGGTAGATGGTGTGGTAGTGCGTGGCGTTCTGGATGACGACGCCCTGCTGGCACGCGACCTCAATCCAGACGCGGGGCCCGTCGATGCGCATGTACGTGCCGTTGACGTCCACGTCGACGCCCGCGGACTTCGTGCCGCCCCAGGCCACGTAGGTGTGGGCGTAGGCGTCCGCGGACGTGTACGCCGCGACGAGCGGATCCGCGATGGCGGGCGCGAAGTCCGCCACCCACTGCTGGATGGCCGCCGTCACCAGCGCCTGCTGGCTCTCGGAGAGCGAGGAGACGAGCACGCCCTGCTGGGCGGGGAAGACGACGTTGGCGTAGCTGCCGGTGCCGTACTCCACGGGCCCGAGCACCACGTCCGAGAAGGTCCCCGTCAGGTAGGCGGCGTCGAGCTGCTCGGGCGTCAGGGCCTGGTACACGGCCACCATCGCGTCGCCGTCGTCCCTGAGCGGCGCGTAGGACTCGCCATTCACGGTGAAGGACGACTTGGGCTCGACGCCCAGGTGGTTGGGCGTCGGGTAGCCCGCGCCATTCATGTACGTCACGTTGAAGGCCATGTGGTGGCCACCAATCTGGAGCATCCAGTTGCCCGTCGTGGACGGCGTGCCGATGAACGCGATGATGTAGTTGTCCGACGAGTAGGCGAGCGTGGGGCCCCCGCCCATTCCGCCGTCACCTCCGGGCGGACCGCCCATGCCGCCGTCACCCGGAGGGCCACCCATGCCACCGTCGCCGCCGGGAGGACCGCCCATGCCGCCATCGCCGCCGGGAGGGCCGCCGGTGCTGCCGCCCTGTTCGTCGAGGTAGTCATCCGCCGCGAAGATGCCGGTCATGTCGGCATACCCCTCGGAGGTGAGGACGAGGGAGGCGAGGCCCAGCGCGGCCGCCTTGCTCTCGGCGCTGAGCGTGCCCCAGGTGATGCCGGTGCGGGTGACGCCGGGCAGGTTGCTCCAGTACGTCTTCGCCGCCTCGTCCGTCCAGGCATAGAGGACGGAGGTCCGCTGCGCCTCCGTCAGCGTGGCGAGGAAGGCATTGGACGCGCAGACCACCTGCTCGATGTGCGTCGCTTCGGCGGCGCAGTTCGCGGGGGTGGTGCCACCGTCCCCCGCGCCCGCGTCCACCTGGGCTCCGGCGTCGACCTCGGTCCCCGCGTCCGGCGAGGTTCCAGGGTCGGAATCGTCACCACAGGCGCCGAGCGCCAGCATCGAGCAACTCACACCAAGACACAGCCATCGGACGGCGGGTCGCCGCATTCGCCAACCCCTGAGTCAGGTTTCCAGGCTCAAGGCTTGTAGTAGTGAGTCCTTAAGAGATTCTGAAGGTCCCGGTTTTCCAGGGGCCTGGAAGACATTCAGGGCGCCTGATTGGTTGGTGGTTGGCGGTGTGGTCGGTCGTCAGTGCCAGGTGCCCACGCCGAAGCCCCAGCCGAAGTAGAGGCGGGACACGTCGGCGAAGCCGCTGATGCGCCACGATGTGTCGGGCGACATCAGGCCGAAGACGGACCACTGGAACAGCCGCAGCTCCGCGCTGGCGGTGCCGTGCAGGCGAGGCCCGACGGTGTCGAAGCGGCTGGGCTCCAGGTAGCTGCCCGCGCGCAGCTGGAGCCGGTTCTCGAGGGGCTCCAGCTCGGCGCCGATGCGAGGCGACACCGAGAGGTGCCGCCCCGAGCGCTCCAGCCGCTGAGACAGGAACGAGTCGAAGCCAATGGCATTCGACACGGGGCCGCTGAGGAGCACCGAGCCGGTCAGCAGCAGCTTGGAGCGCGGCAGCGCCTTGAAGCGCTCCGCGCGGTCCGGGCCCCACGGCAGCTGGAGCGGACGCGCGCCGAACTGCCAGGCGATGCCCGCTTCGATCTCCCAGGGGAGCCTGACGGAGGTGGGCAGGTAGAGGCCTGCGACCTTCACGTTGCCCGCGTCATCCGCGGTGGCGGGTCCGCCTGGAGTGAGGCCTCCATGGACCGGCGCCCGCAGGGTCAGCGCGGCGCGCAGCGGCAGGTCCATGGGCGTCCAGAGGGCACCGGCCTCCACGTTGGCGCCGAGCATGCTGGCGAGCTTGTTGTTCGCGTCCTCGGCGGTGTTGATCTCCAGCGAGACGGCGCGCAGGCCCATGCCCACCACCAGCTCTCCATCGAAGAAGCCGCGAGCGAGCTGGAGCTGGAAGCGGGTCATGCCCAGGTTGAGGAGCTGTCCGTTCGCGTCCTGTCCCAGGGCGTAGGTCTGGAGCGACGCGGCGCCGCCCAGCCCCCAGGGCCCCCACTGGATCAGCCCTCCCAACTGGGTGAAGACGAAGTTGTCGTTGGCGAAGCCCACCGCGCCGTTGTTGTCGAAGTCGGAGTCGCGCAGCGAGCTGGGAAAGGTGAAGGCCACCGACACGTCGTAGTCGACGTGCTTGGACGAATAGAGCGAGCGCACGGCCGGAGCGGCCGTGTTGACGGTGATGCCCTCGACGCCCTCGGCGATGGGGGCATAGGCGCCAGCCAGGCCCGACACCCGCACCGGCGCCAGCACCGGGCCCTGGTACACGTCGATGGCGTAGTTCGAGCTGGTCAGCGGCGGGTTGTCCGCGAGCGCGGCCCGGCTGGCGAGCAGCGCGGCCAGGGCCGCGAGCCGCGCGAAGGGCGGGGCGCGATGGACGAGTCGGGACCAGGACGGCATGGGGCGGCCCGCAATGTACCGCGACCCAGGCCGCGCCGAGGCCTCCCGCGCTCAACCTGGACGAAGCCTCCGGACGAAGAAGGCCAGGATCTCGTCGCGCGCCGCGAGGGTGGGTTCTCCGGCCGCGTCGATCAGGTGCGCCGTCACGACGCTGTGCGCCCCGCCCACCACCCGTTCGAAGAAGGCCGGCGGCCTGGGGTTCGCGGCTGAATCAGGCAGCACCTTGGGGACGAAGCGCGGTCCCAGCGCGGCGGCGTAGGCCGCGAAGCGCTGCGCCGTGCAGTAGCGGTCCCCTTGGAAGCGGTAGGCGAGCACCGTCAGGTCTTCACGCTCGAGCCGCTCCTTGACGGTCGCGGCCTCCTCGGGGGCGATCTGGAGCGCGCCCGGGTCCTCGAGTGGCAGCGAGGGCTGGCACAGGACCGGCGCCAGCACGGAGGGTTCGAGCATCATGCTGAGCGCGAAGTTGCCGGTGAAGCACATGCCGATGGCGCCGACGCCGGGACCTCCACATTCCTCGTGCGCGAGCCGCGCGAGCGCACGCAGCCACTGCGTCACGGGGCTGGATTCGTTTGCCGCGAACGCGCGGAACTCCGCGCTCACGCAGGCGCGCTTCATCACGGCGAGCCCCGCCTCCGCGTGAGGGTAGGCCCCGTCCCTGCCGAACAACGACGGCATGTACACCGTGAAGCCGGCGTCGCGGACCCATCGCGCGAAGCGCGCGACGTGGGGGCTGATGCCGGGCATCTCGGCCATGACGATGACCGCGGGGCCGCGACCGGCGACGTAGACCGTCCGCGTGGCGGAATCGAGGGTGATGGACCGTCGCTCGAAGTCGTCGAGCGGATCGTCGGCGGTGGGGGCGGGCTCGGAAGTTCGCATGCCCGGACGATGCGGAAGATCCACCGTCCCCGGCCAGTGGCGGAATCGACAAGCTTCGGTCTATTCTTGCCAGCATGATCACGCACGTCGTCCTGGATGGCGTGGCCGAAGGCCCGCTGGGCGTTGGCCTCGATGGGGTCGCCGCGGCGGCGCGACTCGCGGAGGCGGGCCTCGCCCCGCTCCCGCGACGAGCGGCGCCGCTGCGTCAGCGCGTGGTGTCGCTCGACGGGCACCCCGTCCGCTCGGGGACGGGGCGCTCCGTCTCCGTGGACGGCGCGCTCAGCCTTCGGAGCGTGAAGGCGGGGGACGTGCTGCTGGTGCCCGGGCTCTCCGCGGTCAGCGAGCGCGCCATCGACCGCCTGCTCTCCCGCGCTGACACCGCGCGCGTCCTCGACTTCCTCGCGCGAGCGTCGGCAAGAGGGGCGGTGGTCGCGGCCTCGTGCTCGGCGACCTTCGTCGTCGCCGCGTCGGGGCTCCTCGCGGGGCGGAGCGCGACGACGACCTGGTGGCTCGTGCCCGCGTTCGCGCGCCGGTTCCCCCAGGTCACCGTCCGCTCGGACCGGATGGTCGTCGAGAGCGGAGGGATCCTCACCGCGGGCTCGGCCTTCGCGCACGCGGACTTGATGTTGGCCATCCTCGCGCGCGTCGCGAGCCCGTCGCTCGCGCACCTGGTGGCGCGCTACCTCGTGCTCGACGAGCGCGTATCGCAGTCAAGGTACATGGTGATGGAGCATCTGCGCGTCTCGGACCCGGCGCTGAGCGCGGTCGAGCGATTCGTCGCCGCGAACCTCGGCCGGCAGGTGACGCTGGATGAGCTCGCCCGCGCTGCCGCCACTTCCACGCGGACGCTCGCCAGGCGCGTCCAGGCGGGCCTGGGGATGACGCCGCTCGAATTCGTCCAGCGGGTCCGAGTGGCTCACGCCTCCCACCTCCTGGAGACGACGCACGAGTCGGTCGAGGCGATCTCCGCCCGGGTGGGCTACGCCGACGCGGCCGCGTTTCGCCGCGTGTACCGGCGGTTCGCTGGCGAGACCCCACGGGGGAGGGCCGCTCGGAAGCGCTGAGCCCGTCCGCGCGGTGCCGGGCGTCGTCTCCATGAGCTGGTCAGGCTCGACCTGCGCCGACAGGAGAACACCACCCCGGAGTCCCTGGCGGTGCATCCGCTGGGCGAAGTCCCCGCGCTGGTGGATGGGGAGGTCACGCTGCTGGACTCCCTCTCCAGCTGTCTGCACCTGGCGGACCGATTCCCGGAGAGGCACCTGGCGCCGCCGGTGGGCTCCCCGGAGCGCGGGCCCTATTACGGATGGATGACCTTCGCGGAGCTGCACCTGGATCCCGCGGTGCTGGCGTTCTACGAGCGCACGCACCCGGATGAGGACGCCGCGAAGCACAAGGCCCGACTCGCGGCCGTGCTCGACGTCATCGACAGGGGGCTCGGCGACCGCGAGTTCCTCGTGGGCGGGGGGTTCAGCGCCGCCGACATCCTGATGGCCTCCATCCTCCACCTGGCCCACACGCTGAAGCTGCTCGACGGGCACCCGCGGCTGCTGGAGTACGTCCGGCGCCTCACGCAACGCCCCGCGGTGCGCAGGGCCGTGGCGGGCTGAGCGGGAGGGCACGGGCCGCACGCCCGCTCCCCAGGTGTGTCGTATGAATTGACAGGCATATGAACAAATGGGTATATAGTGCCCATGGATTCAACGTTCGCGATCATCGCGGAGCCGAACCGCCGGGCCATCCTCAGCCTGCTGGCGTCGTCGGAGCACTCCGTCGGCGAAATCGAGCACCGGCTGCGGATGCCCCAGACGTCGGTGTCCAAGCACCTGCGCGTGCTGCGCGACGCCGGCTTCGTGGAGTCGCGCGTCGATGCCCAGCGGCGCGTCTACCGCATCCGGCCGGAGCCGCTCATGGCGGTCGATGAGTGGCTCGCGCCATTCCGGCGCTTCTGGACGACCCATGTGGACGCGCTCGAACGCCATCTCGACCGGATGGACTCCCCACCCGAACCGAAGCCCGAACCCAAGAAGGGAAGGAACCGATGAGCCACCGTCAGCGATACGTCCCCGGCCCCGCCGCCGGAGCCCGGGTGCAGAAGGAAGGTGACCGGTGGACGCTCGTCCTCGTGCGGGACCTGCGTCATCCGCCGGCGAAGGTGTGGCAGGCGCTGACCGACCCCGCGCACCTGTCCGAGTGGGCGCCGTTCGACGCCGACCGCAGCCTGGCCGCGGTGGGGCCGGTGAAGCTCTCCACGGTCGGCGCGCCGACGCCGATGGTCACCGAGACCACCGTGAAGCGGGCGGAAGCGCCGAAGCTGCTCGAGTACAGCTGGGGGCAGCAGGAGCTCCGCTGGGAGCTGGAGCCGCTGGGCGCTACCGGCACCCGCCTCACGCTCTGGCACAACATCGACCGCGGCTTCATCGCGTGGGGCGCCGCGGGCTGGCACATCTGCTTCGACGTGCTCGACCAGCTCCTCTCGGGAGACCCGATGGGCCGCATCGTGGGGGGCGACGCGATGAAGTACGACTGGCAGCGGCTGAACGCCGAGTATGCGGAGCAGTTCGGGGTCCAGAGCCCCGCCTGGAAGGGCAGCAACTCGAAGGAGTGAAGGAGCACCTCATGGAATCGACCTTGCCGAAGCCGACGCTCGTTGCTCCCAGGAACCTCCCCAAGGCCCTGACCTTCGCCTACTGGGGCGCCACCGTGCTCCTCTGCCTCCAGATGGGCTTCACCGCCTATGCGCAGCTGAACCTGCCGCAGGTGGCGGAGGCGTTCACCCACATGGGCTTCCCGTCCTACTTCCGCGTGGAGCTGTCGTGGGCCAAGTTCATCGGCGTGGCGGTGCTGCTCGCGCCCGTGCCGGCGCGGCTCAAGGAGTGGGCCTACGCGGGCTTCGCCATCAACCTCGTCTCGGCGCTCATCGCCCACTTCGCCGTGGGGGATGGTCCGGAGGCGTGGGGCTTCGCGGCGGGCACGGGCGTGCTCTGGGGGCTCTCGTATTTCTCCTGGCGCCGCCTGACCGCCTGATTGGAGGGGACCGTGAAGAAGACCGTGGCGACGGAGTCCGCGTCCAGATTGATCGACCAGCGGATCCAGGATCTGGGGGACTGGCGCGGGAAGGTGCTCGCGAAGGTGCGCGCGCTCATCCACGCGGCGGACCCGGAGGTCGTCGAGGAGTGGAAGTGGATGGGGACCCCTGTCTGGTCCCACGACGGCATCATCTGCACGGGTGAGTCGTACAAGAGCGCCGTCAAGCTGACGTTCCTGAAGGGCGCCGCGCTGGAGGACCCCGCTGGTCTCTTCAACTCCAGCCTCGACGGAAACGCCCGGCGCGCCATCGACATCCACGAAGGCGATAAGATCAACGAAGCGGCCTTGAAGGCGCTCATCCGCGCCGCGGTGGTGCTCAACCTGGAGAGCAAGAGCCAGCCGAAGGCCTCGCGCGCGAAGCGCAAGCGGGCGGACTAGCTTCATCGTGGGGCCCGGCCACGGTGTCTTCCGGCGGGGCCCCACGATGATGTCTCAAGCGACCTGCTTCACGCCGCGCCTCGCACAAGCACGGCAGCCGGGCAGCCGCTGGCGGGCGCGGCTCGCCGATGGCTTCGAGGGCCGCGGCGCCTTACGCTGGGGAGATGTTGACCACCGACGAGCCGCCGGTTCCGGTCCCTGGCCCGGGGCGCGCGCATCGAGCGCGGTCGCGGGTGCTCCTCCATCGATTCGCCTCCAGGTCGAACGATGGCGACTGACCCGCTGTCGGACATCCTCCGGCTCACCGAGGCCCGAACAGTCATGGCCGGTGGCATTGCCGCGAGCGGCCCGTGGGCGCTCCGGTTTCCGCCGCCGGGCGAGATCAAGTTCTCCGTGCTCGCCAGGGGCTCCTGCGAGATGCGGCTCGAAGGCCAGAAGCGGGTGCTTCGCGGAGAGCCGGGCGATGTCCTCCTGCTGCCGGGCCGCCAGGGCTTCGTGGTGGGCAGCAGCCTGAAGGTGCCCCCGAGGGATGCGCTCCCGTTCTTCGCGCGGAAGCAGGGCCCGCTCTCCATCATTGGAGAGGGGACGGAGTGCCTGATTCTCGCGGGTGGGGTCGTGCTTCATCCGGCCTCCGCCGACCTGCTGCGCGACGCGCTCCCACCGGTCATTCACGTGAAGGGGAGCGCTCCGCAGGCGGCGATCGTGCGGTGGATCGTGGAGCAGCTCCTGGAGGAGCGGGCTCGGACCACTCCGGGGACGGAGATCGCGGCGTCCGCGCTGGCCCAGCTCCTGTTCGTTCAGGTGCTGCGAGCCCACCTGGCGACGGCCCCGAGCCTGCCGGCGGGTTGGCTGCGAGCCGTGCATGACGAGCGCCTCGCCGCGGCGCTTCGGCGCATGCATGACGCCCCTTCGCGTGACTGGAAGCTCCAGGAGCTGGCGAAGGCCGCGGCGATGTCGCGCACCACCTTCGCGACCCACTTCAAGAGGGCCGCGGGCATGGCGCCGCTCCAGTACCTCGCCCGATGGCGCATGCGCCTCGCGCAGCGGCAGCTGCGGGACGAAGACGCCGCGGTGTCCGAGATCGCCGCCTCCCTCGGCTATTCGTCGGAGAGTGCCTTCAGCCAGGCGTTCAAGCGCGTGACCGGCGTGCGCCCTCGCGACTACCGCGAAGAAGCGCGGCGCTGACCGCCGGCTCCGAACGCGCGCGACAGGAATCGGCACGCTGGAGCATTCTCCGTTCGCCGCCCGGGGCCTACACATGACGCATGGGAGAAGAGCGCATGCGCAAGGTCCTTGTTCTTGGTGGTACCGGGCTGGTCGGCCGCCGCCTCACGGAGACGCTGCTCCGCGGGGGCTTCGCGGTCCGTTGCTCCGTCCGGAATCCCGAGCGCGCACGGCAGGTGCTGCCCGCGGCGTGCGAGATCGTGCAGGGGGACATCGGCGACCTTCGCTCGATGCAGGCGGCCACGCGTTCCGTCGAGGCCGTCTACAACACCGTCCACACATTGTCGGCGCAGAAGAGCGGCTCACCCAACGGCAGCTTCGTCGACGCGGAGCTTGCAGGCCTGGAGCACATCGTGGCCGCATGCCGTGAGAACGGCGTCCGTCGCATGGTCTACCTCACGTTCCTGGGCATCGCGCCGGACGGCCCGACCGAGTGGGCACGGGGGCGCTGGAAGGCGGAGCAGCTGCTGCTCCACAGCGGGCTCGATGCGACGGTGCTCCGTCCCGCGCAGATTGTCGGGAAGGGCGGCTTTGGCTTCGACTCGATGATGGCGCAGGCGCGCCGACGGGTGACGCCGGTGCTGGGCAGTGGGAAGGGCCGACATCGGAACATCGCCCTCGACGACCTCGTGCACTACATGGTGCGGGTGCTCGACGAGCCACGGGCCTTCGGGAAGGCGTTCGACGTCGGGTGCGATGACGTGCTCACCACGGACGAGATGATTGATACCGCCGCGCGCGTGTTGGGGAAGGCGCCGCCGCGAAAGGTCCACGTGCCATTGGGGCTGCTGCGGCGGGTCGCGCCGCTGATCGAGCGGGCCGCGAAGCTCCCCAGGGGCGCCTTCCGCGACCTGGCGGTGGGAATGGACCTCGACATGGTTGGAGATCCACGGCCCCTTCGTGAGATCATCCCCCATGAGCCCCTGCGCTACGCGCAGGCCATCGAGAGGGCGTTGCAGGGAGATGAGTCCAGGCCCCCTCGCTGAGCCCCAACCTCCACTGGCTGCTCCGGGGGACGCCTGCCCGCCCGGACCTGCATCGGCGTCGCCCCGACGCTGTGGGCCCGACCCGCTCGGCCTACCCCGACTGGGTGGCGTAGGCATGCAGCACGGTGAGGCTGCCGAGGAGCGCGAAGCACACGAGCATGCCCGCCAGCAGGAGGAAGAGCCTCTGGTTCATGCCCATGCCCACGGCCGTGTGTTGTTCTGGCGCTTCCGCCAGATAGAGGACTTCGACAGGGGAGCCGGGGGCGCGCGCCGAGGCCAACGAGGACGCCTCGTCGAACTTGCCGCGGACCTCCGGGCCCTCCGGGGGCTGGAAGGCGTAATGGACGGTGCTCGGTTTGCCGGGGGACTCCCTGACGCTGATCACCTTGCCCTGCGCGCGCAGCCCTTCCTGCTCCAGCCGCACGGCCAGGCGGCGGGATTTGGCGAGGACGGCCAGGAAGAGGGCGGGGCCTCCCAGGAAGGCCGCCAGGAGGCAGAGAAGGAGGGGGAGGCTCATGGTGTCCCGGAAGGGTGGGGTCGCGGCTGGAGACGGTGAGAGTCTACCTCACGCGAGAAGGACTCCGCGTGCCAGCCGCGACGCGACGGCCGGGCCTATGGCTGTGTGACGTGCACGAGGCTCGTCATCGCGTCCACGTACAGGGTCGTGTCGTCGGCATACAGCGGCAGCAGCGGCGTGACCGAGACCTGGTTCAGCTTCGTCTTGCGGAGCAGCTGCGTGGCAGGGTCCTTGAACACGGCGTAGGGGACGTCCTGGATGACGTAGGGCTCGCCATCCACGTGGCCGATGATCATCAGCACGTGGCCCGGGACGACGACGAGGTCGCCCGCCTTCACGCGCGAGACCTGCTCGCCCACGCGGGCGACGCGGCCGACGATCTCGTGACCGGGCACGATGGGATACTTCGAGCGCCCGAACTCGTTGCGCACCTGGACGACGTCCGAGTGGCAGAGGCCGCAGAACAGGATGTCGATGGCGACGTCCCGGGGGCCGGGCTCACGCCGGTCGAGGGTGAAGGGGGCGAGCGGCTTGTCGGCGGCGGTGGCGGCGTAGGCGGCGGTCTTCATGGGCGGGTCCTTGCGCGTTCGAAGCAACTGACACCGCACCATGCGCCGGCGGGGAGCCCGCTCGCGCGCCCGTTCCGGGCAAGGTCTTGCCTGATCCGCTCACGGGGCGCTCGCCGCGGCCGCGCCCCGGTCTCCCCGAGAGCGAGGGGCATCGGGTGCGCCTGGGGCTTCGTGGTAGTTTCAGGCGCCTGATGTCAGGAGTGCGCGGCATGCATGGGACCGGCCCCGAGTCCTTCGAGTGGGTGTTGCAGGCTGCTGGCGAGCCGACCTCCGCCCGCCTGCGTGAGACCCCAGGAGCCCGGGAGGCCGTGGAGCGCGCCTTCTCCCAGGCCGCGGCCCTCCACGACGCCGCGCCCGCGCCACGGGACTTCGCGCGCCACCTGGGCGCCCTGCTGGCGCGCGCGGCGGATCCGCTGCCCGCGCTGGAGCGCTTGCATGGCCGGGACGTCGCGCTCGCGCTCGCCTGCGCGAGGGGGCTGCCGGCGGCCCGGACCCTCCTGGAGCAGGAGGTCCTCCTCAAGCTGCGAGCGCCCCTGTCACGGCTCCATCCCTCGCCGGTGTTCGTGGACGAGGTGCTCCAGACGCTCCGGGCCAACCTCCTGATGCCGCGCGAGGAGGCCCCCTCCCGGCTCCTCGGCTACGCGGGCACGGGCCCGCTGCTGCACTGGGTGGGCATCTCCGCGACGCGGCTCGCGCTGCGGCTGCGCAAGACGCTGGGCGACGCGTCGCAGGTCGAGGCCGAGGTGCTCGCCGCGCACCCCGCGCCGGGGGGATTGGAGCTGGGCTTCGTCCGGGAGGAGTCGCGGGGCCATGTGCGCGCGGCCTTCATCCAGGCGGTGGCCTCGCTGGACGACGAGGACCGGGAGCTCTTGCGCCTGCACTTCGTCGACGGCCTCTCCCTGGAGCGGATGGGCGCCCTGTTCGGCCTGCACAAGTCCACCCTGTCGCGCCGGCTCTCCGCGGTGCAGGCGCTGCTGGAGAAGCGGACGCGGCGCGCGCTCGCCGAGCGCCTGTCGCTGCCCGAGCCGGAGGTGGACAGCCTGATGCGCGCCATCCATGGGCGGCTGGACCTGAGCCTCTCCGGCCTGCTGGCGGCGCGCGAGTGAGCTGCCCGGACGAGAACACGCTCCTGGGCTACGCGAGCGGGGCGCTGGACCCCGAGGGCACCACGACCGTGCGCCAGCACGTCACGGGCTGCCCGGAGTGCCGGGGCGTGCTCGCCGCGCTGGGCGGGCTGGAGGCGCCGCCTCCGCGGGGGGACCCGGGACGGCTCGTCCCCGGCGCGCGCGTGGGGCGCTACGTGGTGCTGGGGCTGCTGGGCGAGGGAGGCATGGGGCGCGTCCATGCCGCGCATGACCCGGAGCTGGACCGCAAGGTGGCGCTCAAGCTGCTGAACCTCGCGAGGCTGGGGGAGGACTCCCTGGCCCAGGCGCGTCAGCGGCTGGAGCGCGAGGCGCGCACGATGGCCCGGCTGTCACACCCCCACGTCGCCCGGCTGCACGACGTGGGGGAGTATCAGGGACAGCTCTTCCTGGTGATGGAGCTCGTGGAGGGCGGCACGCTCCGGCGGTGGCTGGCGGAGAAGCCGCGCCCGCGGCGGGAGATCGTCGCGCGCTTCATCCAGGCGGCGGAGGGGCTCGCGGCCACCCACGCGTTGGGCATCACCCACCGCGACTTCAAGCCGGACAACGTCCTGCTGACGCGCGACGGCCAGGTGCGCATCACGGACTTCGGCCTGGCCAACGCCGCGGCGGGATGGACGCCTCCCCGCGAGCCCGCGGACTCCGTCTCCGGGGACGCGTCGCTCACCACCACCGGTGTGTTCCTGGGGACGCTCGCCTATGCCGCGCCGGAGCAGCTTCGCGGAGAGCGGGGAGATGCCCGCTCGGATCAGTTCGCCTTCTGCGTCGCGCTCCATGAGGCGCTCCACGGACAGCGGCCGTTCGCGGGCGCCACGCGCGAGGAGCTCCTGGCGTCCATGCTGCGCCAGGAGGTGCGCGCAGAGAAGCGCGACGTGCCCTCGTGGCTCAAGGCCGTGGTCCGGCGCGGGCTCTCCGTGGAGCCGTCGCGGCGCTTCGAGTCCATGCGGGCGCTGCGGGCGCACCTCTCGCGGGAGGAGGGGGCGTGGAAGCGCGTCGCCGCCACGGCGGTGCTCGCGGGCGGTCTGGTGGGCCTGGGGTTCCTCGCGCTGGGGCCCTCCGCGGCGACGCCCCGCGAGACCTGCCAGGGCAGTGAGCGGCACCTCGCGGGCATCTGGGACGCCTCCGTGCGCGAGTCCACGCACCAGGCCTTCCTGCGGACCGGGGACCCCGTGGCCGAGGCCTCGTTCCAGGCCGTGGCCTCCACGCTGGACCGGTGGAGCCGGGACTGGACGCACGCGCACCAGTCCGCGTGCGAGGCGACGCGCGTCTTCGGCGAGCAGCCGGAGGCGGTGATGGGGCTGCGGATGACGTGCCTGGACCAGCAGTTGGGCGAGCTGTCGCGGCTGACGGTGGCGCTCCAGGGCGCGGACGCGCGGACGGTGGAGCGGGGCTTCGGGCTGGGGAAGGCGCTCGGGGGCGTGGCCCGGTGCGCGGACGTGCGCACGCTGCAGGAGGCCGTGTCGCCTCCGGAGGACCCTGGGGTCCGCGCGGAGGTGGACGCGGTGCGCTCGGAGCTCGCGCGGGCGAACGCGGAGCTGCTCGCGGGCCATACGCCGGAGGGCCTGCGTATCCGCCCTCGATGACGGGCGGCGCGCTGGGTGACGGCCTGTACCGCATGGAGTTCGGCCAGGACGACGCGCAGGCCATGCTCATCCAGGGCAAGTCCGTCCTCTGGGTGCGTGAGCCCTGGGTCAACCGGCTGGGGACCTGGAAGGTGGAATCCGGGCGCCTGGTCATCTCGCTGGAGCGCCGCTGCACCCCCACCCAGGACGAGGCCGACACCGAGACCCTGCACCTGGCCTTCGGCTTCAAGGGAAACGTCCTCTACACGCAGGAGCTGGATTTCGAGGACATGCCCGTCCTGGCCTGGCGCAAGGTGGAGTCGCTGTGCGAGGAGAACGACTCGTTCACCTGCCGGGTAACCCCGTGTGCCTGTGAATTCGTGACGAACAAGCCGCTGAGCGGGCAGTCCCGCTGCCGCTGAGGGGGCGCGGAGCGGGGGCGCGGGATGCGGTATGCTGGCCCCATCCCCATGGCCTCCTCTCGGAAATCCCCTGGCTTCGTCCAGCGCTATGTGCTGCCCGCGCTGTTGCTCTTCGCCCTCCCGCTGTTCGGGCTCTGGTTCTCCGGTCATGCCTCCGACCGCTTCGACGCGCAGGTGCTGGCGGTCATCGAGAAGCAGATAGGGCTCGACGCGGAGTTGAGCGCGGAGGACCGCCAGGAGGCGCTCGCCTTCTACCGCGCGGTTTCCGCGTCCGCGGCCTGCCTGAGCGACGGCGAGGAACTGGCGCGCTACCGCGAGAACCTGGGGAGCGCGTGCTCGGACGTGAAGCAGTTCGGGTGGGCGCGCCTGGGCTCGTGGGTCCTGCTGGCGCTCGGGGTCGCCTCCACGGTGGTGGCGCTCTTGTGCGGCCTGGCCGCGTTCATCTCGCGCCCCTTCCAGTACGGCAGCTTCCTGGTGGGCTGGCTCGTGCTCCGGGTCACCAGCGCGCTCCAGGTGCTGGGGCAGGGCGTGCTGGCGGTGTGGCTCTCCTACTGGGTGACCGCGCTCTGGACCCAGCGCTACTACCCGAAGCTCATCGGCGCGATGGCGGTCATCGCGGCGATCGCCATCTTCCTGGTGGTGGTGGCCATCTTCCGCCGCCCGCCCATGGACTTCGACGTGGAGGCGGAGGAGGTCCCCGAGGAGCGCGCCCCGGAGCTGTGGGCCTGCGTGCGCCGGCTGTGCGAGCGGCTCCAGACGTCCCCGCCCGACCACATCCTCGCGGGCATCGACACCAACTTCTTCGTCACCGAGCACGAGGTGCGCGTGGACGGGCGCGTCCTCACCGGCCGCACGCTCTTCGTGAGCCTGTCCCTGCTGCGCCTGCTGGAGCGCTCCGAGGCGGAGGCCGTGCTCGCGCACGAGATGGGGCACCTGCTGGGCGGCGACACCGGGCACAGCAAGCGGCTGGCGCCCATGCTCGCGCACTTCGGCCACTACCTCCAGACGCTCTACGAGGGCGGCGTGACGCGCCCCGTCTTCTATTTCATGGCGGCCTACCGCGGGCTCTTCGAGCTGTCGCTGGGCCGCAGCCGCCGCGCCAGCGAGCTCGCGGCGGACCGGCTGGCGGCGGGGGTCACGTCGGGGCAGGACATCGCCCGCTCCCTGGTGAAGGTGGGCGCGTACGCGAGCTTCCGGGACCGCGTGGAGGCGAAGCTCTTCGCCCAGGACGAGCAGCACCAGTCGGTGGCCATCGCGCAGCGGGTCGCGCACGGCTTCTCCGAGTATGCCCAGTCCGAGGCCGTGCACGATGACCTGCACCGCGCCGTGACGCCCCATCCGTTCGACTCCCACCCGCCCCTGGGCGCGCGCATGGAGAACGTGGGCGTCCACCTGAAGCCCGCGGACATGGCGCAGGTGCTCCTGGAGCCCGTGGCGTCCTCGTGGGTGGAGGCCTTCGTGGACGCGGAGGCCATCGAGTCGCGGCTGTGGGGGGTCTACGAAGAGCGCTTCTCCCAGGCCCATGACCTGGCGCTCGCCTACCGCTACGAGCCGTCCACCGAGGAGGAGCGGCAGCACGTGGAGAAGCACTTCCCGCCGCTCACCTTCGAGGGCAAGGCGGCCGGCCACGAGGTGCGGCTGGACTACGCGCAGGTGAGCTGCTCGGAGTGGGAGCAGCCCATCGAGTTCGACCGGATCACCTCCGCCTCCACCGCCGACCGCATGTTCAAGAAGTACCTGGACCTCCAGGTCACCGGAGAGGGCCGCTTCAAGGGCCGGCGCTCCATCTGCCTGAGCAAGCTGAAGGACCCCGAGGGGGCGCTGGAGGCCGTCGGGCGCTACCTGGGACGGCACCGCTTCATGAAGGAGCACCGCTCCAAGTCCGAGGCCGCTTGAGGGGAGCCTCCGCCCGCGGCCGTCACGCCGCGGGCGGGCGGGTGCGGAAGAGGCGCCCGGCCACGAGCTCGAACCCGGTGCCGGCGGGGAGCGTGGTCCCCGCGACGTTCGCGTCGGCGCGCAGCGTGCCGCTGTGGAGCTTCTCCATCAGCAGCACCACCCGGGTGCCGCCGGCCAGGGGGACGCCGTCCACGTCGTGGTCGCGGGCCAGCACGCCGCTCACGCCGGGGGAGACCGAGACCTCGTGGAAGGGGGCCAGCGGGAGGCCGTCGACGACGATGGGCTCCGTCGGTGTGAACTTCAGCGGGCGCCCGGTCTCCGGATGGATGGCGAGCGCCGTGCCCTCGGCGCACGGGATGCCGTCCACGACCGCGCGTTCGGCCAGGGTGACGTATTGGATGCGGCCCGCCTCGGTCATGAAGACGGACGTGCCGGCCCGGGCCACGAAGCCGCCTTCGCAGCGCGCGTCGTCGTGCACGGTCACGACCGCGGGGCCGCCGGTGCTCGCGTGGACGCGCTCGATGTCCACCGGGCCTTCGATGCCCGGCACGCGCACGTTCTTCGGCGGCTGCCGCGAGGCGAGCGCATCGAACGAGGGCAGGTCGCCCGGGCGCAGCCCCTCCGCGACGCGGTGCAGGAGCTCCTCGTAGGAGGCCGCGATGTAGCGGGTGTCGCCGTACGTTTCGCCCATGTGGAGGTAGAAGACGGCCCCCACGCCCTGCTTCAGCGCGTCCTCGACGTCGAGGTACCAGACGCCGCCGCCCCCATCCCGGGCGAAGGGCACCAGCCCGGCGGGCAGCTCCTCGCTCTCGTCTCCGCCCCTGTCGAGGTCGAGGCGCGTGTGCGGCCCGACGATGCCGCGCTGCTGGGACAGGTCTTCCAGAAGTCTGGCGGGGAAGCGTGGGTCGATCATCGCCGGGCAGCTTCCGGGCAAACGCGCCGGACGGCAATCGCCGGCGCATGGTGACTGACGCCATCCTCCTGGTGACCGCGGTCACCAGCTGGCCGCCTGTCGCGAGTCCTCCGTCCCAAGGAAATCCATGGGTTACGGGGGGCGCCTGGCTGGCATCCGCGCTGCAATAGGGCAAGGCAACGCTGTCACGAACCAGGTGATACCCATGATCAAGCCCAAGGCCCTCTCCTCTCCCTCGCTGCGCCAGAGCGCTGCTCCGGTGTCCACCCTCAACCCGAAGCAGCAGCTCTCCGCGGGTCCAGTGCAGGGCGGCTCCCAGGCCCAGGGCGCGGCGGCGCAGGGCTTCAGCAAGGTGGACTCGTTCGAGCCCGCCATCATCAACCGGCACCAGCCCCGCGCCTCGGAGCTCCAGTCGTCGCTTCAGGGGCTCCAGCCGTCGCTCCAGGAGCTCCAGCCGTTGCTTCAGGGGTTCCAGCCTTCGGTCCAGGAGCTCCAGCCGTCGCTTCAGGGGTTCCAGCCTTCGGTCCAGGAGCTCCAGCCGTCGCTTCAGGGGGGCCAGCCTTCGGTCCAGGAGCTCCAGCCGTCGGCTCAGGAGCCCCAGGCCACCGGCTCGGGCGTGCCGAGCGCCAACGACAAGCGGCCGGCCGGCGACACCCGGTCCGCGGCGCAGATCGTCGACGACACCCCGGTGCTCAAGAACCTGGGCCGTCAGAAGGACATCAAGTTCGAGCAGCTGTGCAAGCAGACGGGCGTTGACCCGAAGCTCGACCTGAAGGACCCGAAGCAGAACGCCGACGGCGTCTACCGGCTGGCCAAGGTGCTGGAGTTCATCGACAGCGCGAAGGCCTCCACCGGCGGCGACCGCTCGAACAAGGTCCAGGGCGGCGTGGGCGACGGCAACATCGAGGGCATCACCAAGGACGGCGACGCGCGGCACGGCACCGAGGCCGGCATGCTCAAGGACTTCGCCGAGAAGGGCTACTCCTTCCTGGGGGAGCACCAACTGCCCACCACGAACGACACCCACGTGAAGGCGGACGGGAGCAACAAGGACAACTTCCAGTGGTTCGCGGGCGAGGCGGGCAAGGCCCTGTGGTTCATGCCGGTGGTGAGCAACGTCCTGACGGGCGTGGGCAACTCGGAGGGCGGCTTCAAGGGCGTCCTCGAGGGCGCCGCGACCGGCTACGTCAACACCCTGAAGGGCGCCGCGGAGGGCGTCATCGGCTCCATCACGAAGGGCCGCGCCAACCCGGCCGGCATGATCTTCGGCGGGGTCATGGGCGCGCTGGGGAACACCGAGGCCGCGCCGCAGCCGGTGAAGGACATCGCCAACCTGCTGGGCTGATGACCGCTGTCCCCGGGCTGATGACCGCGGTCACCAGCCCGGGCCCTCCTTGCGTGAAGTCTCTCCCGCCAACCTCTTGAAACCACAGGCGGGCTCTGGCCACACCGTTCGACATCGCCTCGGCATGCCGGATGCAATTGGACAGGGCATCGCTGTTTCGCTCCCCCTTCGACGTACTGCTGAGGTTCCCGCCATGGCCCGTCGCATTGGTTCGTCCCCCTCCCTCTTCCGCTCCTCCTCGCTCCCGACCTCCTCGACGTCCCAGGCCAGGCCGCCGGCGCGCGCGTCGACGCTCCCCGCCTCGACGTCGGCGACGAAGCCCACGGCGACGAAGCCGCCCGCGACGACCGTGAAGCCCCCGGCGACGACGCCGGCCACGACGACGCCCGCCACGACGGCCACGAAGCCCCCGGCGACGACCCCGGCCGCGACCACGGCGACGCCGCCGAAGCACGCGGGGACCCCCGAGGGCGCGCCTTCCTACACCCCCTGGGAGAAGACCACGGGCCAGGGCTCGGACGTGGCGGTGAGCGGCGGTGACAACAAGCTCACGGCGCCCCCGGGCGCGAAGCAGAACGTGCTCATCGACAAGCCGGGCAACCCCTTCGAGAAGGACACCTTCGGCGGCGGCAAGCTGAGCGGCAACGTGGGCTCGGTGCAGGCCTCCACCACGAGCCACAGCGGCGGTGGCGTGCACCACTACTCGGCCCAGGCCGAGGTCCAGGGCCCCAACGCCTCCTTCGGGATGCAGAAGACGCACGCGGGCCGGCTGGGCGTGTCGAGCGCGCAGCTCACCGGCGAGGCCAACTCCTTCAAGGCGCAGGCCCAGGCCGGCGTGTCGGCCGACACGAACTCGCACGCCTACACCGCCGCGCTGACGGCCAAGGCGGAGACGGGCGTGGGCGTCACGGCGAGCGCGAGCCACGACTTCAACCGGCACGTGGGCGGCTACGTGAAGGGTGAGGCGAAGGCCGGCGCCTCCGCCTTCGCGGAGGGCGTGGCCACGGTGGACCCGCGGGCGGCCACGGCGATGGTCTCCGGCCAGGTGGGCGCGGGCGCCACGGCGGGCGCGTACGCCACGGCGGGCGGGCACGTGGGCCGGGTGCACGGCTCGGTCACCGCGGGCGCGGTGGCGGGCGCTTCGGCCCAGGCGGGCGGGAAGTTCGGCATCGAGAACGGCTTCCTCAAGCACTCCGCGGACGTGAACACGGCCATGGGCGTGGGCACCCACGTGAAGACGGACGTGGCGGTCGACCTGCGTCACCACGTCAAGCCGGGCGTCGCGTCCGGCCTGCGCCCCGCCCTCGGCACCGCGATGGGCGTGCCCGCGCCCTCGATCGCCATCGAGCCCGAGAAGTCGGGCATCGAGAAGCTCTTCGCCAAGGCCTTCGGCAAGGAGTGACGCGCGCGCCGGGCCCGCGTCATGGACGCGGGCCTGGGCCGCGAGGGACGCGTCCGGCAGGGGCTACGCGCCGGCAGGGACGCCGCCGGGTCGCCCCTGCTCAGCCAGGGCGCCCGGGCTGGCGGACCGAGTATTCGGTGCCTGAGCGGAAGGGCACCGTCATGGACGCGAAGCCGTTGCTCGGATCGCGCACCCAGGCGACGTAGTCGCGATAGTCGCCCTTGAAGACGCCGACGTTGTCGGTCACCACCACCGCGCCCGTGCGCAGCGCTGGCGCGACGAGCTTCAGCACGTCGAGCGCCCGCAGCGGGAACCCATCGTTGAGCATGAAGTCCACCTCACCGAGGTCCGACCGCAGCGTCTCCGTCGCATCGCCCACCCGGATCTCGACGAAGGAGGCGAGCCCTGCCTCCTCCAGGTGCGCCTGCGCGCGCCGAGCCTTCTCCGGCAGCAGCTCGGTGCCGATGACGCGGCCGCCGCCGTTGTCGCGCACCGCGGCCGCCAGCCAGAGCGTCGAGACGCCGAAGGACGTGCCGAACTCGATGATGCTCCTGGCGCGGAGCGCCCGCGCGGTCAGGTAGCAGAACGCACCCTGGGCGCGATCGATCGCGAGGTACTTGTCCGCGAAGGTGTGCTCCGTGCCCGGCGTGTCGATGGGCCGGCCCAAGAGCAGCCGCGGCAGCTGTGGCAGGAGCTGGAGGAGGACGCCTGGAACCTGGCGGTCCGCCTCGCCGTGGAGGCGACGCAGCACGGCGCGCACCCGCTCGTCGGGCAGGACGGCCAGGGGATCCCAAGCATTGTCGTTGGCGCTGAACACGGAGAAGCCCTTTCATCCTGGGGCCAGGAGGCCACGTGGGTGCCCTCGCCGTACCGCGCGAAGGCCTGTGGGCGACCCTAGGGAGTCTCGCCACTGGCGGCATTGCGCAATCAGGACAATTTGTTTATCAAAACGGCCATGGCGGCGAAGCGGCGCAGCGCGAGGACGACACGGGCCGTACCCTCGACGAGCTGGACGTTTCGCGGAGCCGTCCAGGTGGCGAACGGGCCTCCTGGCGCGGCGGCCTCCCTCGAATCGCTCGCGAGCCGTTTCGTGCTGGATGCCCGTGGGCGGTTGAAAGCCGCGGTCGCGCGGCCGGCGAACGCGATAGGGCTCAGCATGACGAGTGGTGGGGCCGAGAGCGAGCCCCACGAGCACCGCGAATCACAGCTCCTGTACCTGGTGCGCGGAGAGATGATCTGCGAAGGGTCAAACGCCCTGTGGATCGTGCCGCCCCAATCCGCGCTCTGGATCCCCGGGTCCGTGACGCATCGGATCCGCGCGCGTGCGCCGCTCGAAGGTTACAGCGTCTTCGTCGAGCCTGGCGCTGCGCCGAACCTCCCGAAGGAGTGCTGCGCGGTGTCGGTGACGCCGCTCTTCCGCGAGCTCCTGCTGCGGCTGGCGACGCGGCCCGCGCCCTACAAGCTCAAGGGGCCGGATGCGCGCCTGGTGAGCGTGCTCCTCGACGAGCTCGCGACGGTCTCCATCGAGAAGCACCGTCTGCCGATGCCGAACGATCCCCGGCTCCGGCGCCTGGTGGACGCGATGACCGCCGAGCCGGCGATAGGCGTGACGACGCAGGCGTGGGCGAAGCGGATCGGCGTCAGCGAGCGGACCTTGAACCGGGTCCTGGTCGAGGAGACGGGCTTGAGCTTCGGCCGCTGGCGTCAGCAGCTCCACATCATCCTCGCCATCCAGAAGCTCTCCCGGGGCGCGTCGGTGCAGAACGTGGCGCTGGACCTCGGCTATGAGAGCGCGAGCAGCTTCGTGACCATGTTTCGCAAGGCGCTCGGAGCCTCACCCGCGCGGTACATGGCCCGCCGGCTGACCACGCAGGCTTGAGCGTCGGCGGTCCGGCCTGCCCGAAGGTGGCCCTCCCCGTGGGACCGCAGGGGTTGCCGTCCAGGCCGCCGAGCGTAGCGCCTGCGTCGCGATGCTCGGTGGGTGGCGTGGGCGAGCTGGATGCGCCTGCGAGTTAGAGCGCGGCCTCGATGCCCGTCAGGATGAGCTCGATGCCGGCGAGGAACTCGGCGAGGTCGTCGTGCCTGGCCAGCTGGGCCGCGATCTTCCGGAGGAACGGATACTCGTGGGCGTCGAGCGCCTTCCACCGGGCCGAGACCGCGTCGAGAAAGTCCGTGCGATTCACGGGCGGATCGAACATGCGGCCGTTCGCGGCGTTCTGGATGCTCACCCCGATGATGTAGCTCAGCAGCGTCGACGCCGCCGTGAACTGGGCGCCGCCTGAAACCCCCAGCGCCTGGACCTGGCGCCCGATGCGCTCGAAGAGCCGCAGCTGCGGGGACTCCCACGGAGCGCGAGAGAGCTGCGCGCCCACCCACGGATGCGCATCGATCGTCTCGAACACGCCGACGGCGATCTTGCGGAGCGCTTCCTTCGGTCTGGCGGAGGCGGTGACCTCGGTCATCGCGCGGGCGACGACGGCGTCGGTGGCGGCGACGAGCAGCTCGTTCTTGTTCGCGATGTGCCAGTAGATGGCGCCGGGGCCCGTGGCCAGCCGCGTGGCCAGCGAGCGGAAGGTCAACCCGTCCTCTCCCTCCGTGTCGAGCAGCTCGATCGCCGCGTCGACGATCCGCTCGCGAGAGAGCGCATCCTCACGTCGTTCCGACCCACGCCTTGCTGTGCCCATGGCCCCATCTTGACAGGTCTGGAACGGCGTTCCAGTATGTTTTATGGAACGCCGTTCCAGGGGCCGCCAGCAGAGGGCTTCGAGCGGTCTCCACCCTGAAAGGAAGCACGATGACTCCCGTTGCGATCATTGGGGCCGGCCTCGGTGGGCTGACGCTCGCCCGCGTCCTGCACGTCCACGGCATCGCCGCCGCAGTCTACGAGGCCGAGGCGTCCGCGGATGCGCGGACGCAGGGCGGAATGCTCGACATCCATGAGTACAACGGGCAGCTCGCGCTGAAGGCGGCCGGGCTGTCCGACGCGTTCCGCCGCATCATCCATGAGGGCGGCGAGGCGACGCGGGTGCTCGACCCGCACGGCACGGTCCTGCTCGACCAGCCCGACGACGGCAGCGGCATCCGCCCCGAGGTGCGGCGCGGCGACCTGCGGCGCATCCTGCTCGACTCGCTGCCCGAAGGCGCGGTCCACTGGGGACGCAAGCTCACGGCCATCCGTCCGCTCGGTGGCGGGCAGCACGCGCTGACGTTCGCGGACGGCTCGACCGTGACGGCGGGCCTCGTGGTCGGTGCGGACGGCGCCTGGTCGAAGGTCCGGTCGCTGCTGTCCGACGCGAAGCCCGAGTACGTCGGCACCTCGTTCATCGAGACCTACCTGCTCGACGCCGACGCACGCCACCCGGCCAGCGCGAGGGTCGTCGGCGGCGGCGCCCTCCACGCCCTCGCGCCCGGCAAGGGGATCGTCGCCCACCGTGAGACGAACGGCGTCCTGCACACCTACGTCGCGCTCACCAGGCCGCAGGAGTGGTTCGCGGGCATCGATTTCGCCGACCCGACGGAGGTGAAGGCTCGGGTCGCGGCGGAGTTCGAGGGCTGGGCGCCAGAGCTCACCGCGCTGATCACCGACGGGGAGACCGCCCCCGTCCTCCGGAAGATCCACGCGCTCCCGCCCGGCCACCGGTGGGAGCGCGTGCCCGGTGTGACGCTGCTCGGCGACGCCGCGCACCTGAACCCGCCCGACGGTGAGGGCGCCAACCTCGCGATGTACGACGGCGCCGAGCTTGGCGAGGCCCTTGCCGCGCACCGGGGCGACCTCGAAGCCGCGCTCGCCGAGTACGAGGAGGCCATGTTCGTCCGGAGCGCGAACGCAGCCGCCGAGGCCATGAAGATCCACGCGCTCTGCTTCAATGACCCCGACGCGCCGCACGGGCTGATCAACCTCCTGACCGGCGGCTCCGCGTCGAGCACGTCGCGCTGACCGCGAGCGCAACGCCTCGGCTTCGAGCGTTGCGACGGCCGGTTGAGGCCCTCCGCCCCGCGGGCCGAGCAGCGTCGGGTCAGCTCCTCGCGGCGGGATGTTCGCGGCTCGCGAACCAGCTCGCCGCGGCTCGTGTGACCTCCTCGGGGTGGGGCGTCGTCTCGCTCGCCCAGGCCACGAACCCATCCGGGCGCACGAGCAGCGCGCTCAGTCCCAGGCGATCCCTGGCGTCGCTGGCCACGTACCTCACCTGGTCGCCCCAATGGCCATCCAGCGCCTGGAGCGATGGCTGCCGGTCGAAGTCCAACAGCACACCGCTTCCATCTCGGAGCAGCGCGCCGAGCCTCGTCCCGTCCTCGAACTCGAAGTCCGGGCAGCTGCGGCCCACCAAGGGGTGGTCACCGCCCAGGTCGTAGCGGAGCGAGACCCCCCAGAGACGTTCGGCGAAGTAGGTCGCGCCGTCGCGCGTGTCGAGCAGGTCGCGGAGGATGGCTTCGAGCGCGCGGGAAGGGGGGCTGGGTCGCATCAGCGCGACCTGGGCCCGCGTCCAATCGAGGATGCGCGCCCCGATGGGGTGCCGCTCCGTGGTGTAGCTGTCGAGCAGCCCCTCGGGGGCATCGCCGCGCAGGGTCGAGGCGAGCTTCCACCCCAGGTTCATGGCGTCGCCCAGCCCGAGGTTCAAGCCCTGTCCGCCCAGCGGTGAATGGATGTGCGCGGCGTCGCCCGCCAGCAGCACCCGCCCCTTGCGGTAGGTCGTCGCCTGGTGCGAGCGGTCGGTCCACGTCGAGGCGAGGTGCAAGGCCTTGAGGGTCACGTCGGTGCAGGACACCCGCCGCAGGACGGCTTGCACGTGCTCGCGCGTGATGGGTTGGGTGCGATGGAATGCGCCGCCGTCGAAGTCGGTCATCGCGATGACCCCGGGCCGCCACTGGGTGAACATCCCGGTCGGCGTGTAGTGACGGCCCAGGGGGAGCTTCTCCGGCTCGGCGATGTCCGCCATGACCGAGTAGCCCGTGAACTCAGGCTCGGTCCCGAGGAACTCGAAGCCCCCTTGCTTGCGGACCGTGCTGCGACCGCCGTCGCAGCCCACGAGCCAACGTGCGCGAAAGCGTTGGCCGCCCGCCTGGACGGTGACCTCGTCGTTCGAAGCCTCGAAGCCTTCGACACCCTGGCCGCGCCGGAGCTCCACTCCGAGAGAGCGCGCGTGAGCGGCGAGGACGCGCTCGATGTGCTCCGTCTCGGCCCCCAACTGGAGGTCGGATGGGCCCGGGAGTCGATACTTCCAGCGCGACGAATCGATGTTGCTGTAGTCGAACGGGATGCCCGCGAAGTGGCCGGCCGGCCCGCGGAGGTGTGCGCCGGACGCGATGGCGCCAGGGCTCGGCTGGCCAGGGGCGCCCTCGGCACGATATTGCGACGCGATGGGGTCCAGCAGTCCGCGCCGGTAGAACGCCTCGATGCTGGGGCCCCAGAGTCCTCGCCTTCCAAACGGGAGCCGCTTCAGGGGGGAGTGCGGATCCTCCAGCTGTTCCAGCACCAGCACGGAGCGCTTCGCGAGCCGCAGCTCGCAGGCGAGGAACAGGCCGACCGGGCCAGCCCCCGCGATGATCACGTCGTAGACCATGGTGTCCTCGGGTGGAGACAATACCGTCGCGCGCTCCATGACGCCCTCGATGCGCATGGGCCGCGGAGGCAAGGTCCCCCGGGCCTCCCTACCAGATCCCATGGGGTTCAAGAGCTTGCGCTGGCGGAGGTCTGTCGCTCACGCGCCGGTTGGCCGAGAGCGCGGTATGTCCACGCCCGCCAGGCGTTCCAGGGGGGATGTGGCCTGGAGGCCCGAAAGGCCCGCGGCAACGAGCGTGAGGCGCAGATGGCCCAGCACCTGCTGGATGCCCGGTCGAAGCGCCCGCGGGCCTGGACGCTGGTGCTCACGGGCAGCGTCCACGCGCGCACCACGGCGGTGAGCTGGGGTGGCGACTTCGAGGCCATGGGCTCGCGCGTGGCTCGCGTCCTGCCCTCGGTGCGTGTCCTGGACGTGGGCTTCCAGCGTGGCACCCAGTTCGCTTGTCGCTACAACGTCTGGGGCGAGGCGGTGGAGTGCGACGTCTTCGGGATCAGCCCGGCGCTTGAGGCATGGCAGTCCGCCAAGCAGGCCGCGGGCCTGAAGCTCTTCACGTCCGAGGAGCCCCACGGCTTCCACGGCCGGCTCTACCTGGGCGCGCTGACCGCATCGCCTCCCGCGCTCACGGCGCCGAGCGAGGTCACCCGCGTCCACCCCGCGCCCAGGTAATATGCGGTGAGCGAGCCGCGGTCTTCCATCGTTCGGACGAGGTCATCCATGCATCGAGGGTCCTGCTTGTGCGGCGCGGTCCGCTTCACCGTGGCGGGCGAGTTGCCTGCCCCTGACGCGTGCCACTGCGGCAAGTGCCGCAAGCACTCGGGCCATTACTTCGTCTCGACCGACGTGCCGCGCTCCGCTGTCGCGATCGAGGGCGCGGAGAAGATCAGCTGGTTCCAGTCATCGGAGAAGGCGCGCCGCGGCTTCTGCTCCGTCTGCGGCTCGTCGCTGTTCTGGGATCCGCTCCACCGCGATTGGATTGGAGTCGCGATGGGCGCCTTCGACACGCCGACCCACACCCGCATCGCGCTCCACATCTACATGGCCCACAAGGGCGACTATTACGACGTCGCGGACGGGGCGCGGCAGTTCGACACGATTCCACCCCCGCCGGGGTGAGGTCGTTCCAGGGGGCAGGCAGCACCCGCGCGGGGAACGCCGAAGCATGTCCGGAGTCTGGGAAGAGGACGCGGGAGGCGCCCCTCCATGAGGGGGCCGATGTCACAACCCGCGGGCGTCCGGTGTCTTCGGGTCGAGCGGAACCAACGCTGACACCCGGAGAAGACATGACCTCGACCAGGATTCCCCCGAGAGACGGGGCGATGCGCCAGACCTTCTCGGTAGGAGCGCACGGCGCGATCTTGAGGATGTGGTCGTCACTGGAGACGACGCCGACGAGGGCCTGGCGACCGCCCCTCTCCCATGGAGGCCGTCAATGACAGTCCCGACTCGCATCCTGGTGGTCGAGGATGACGCCCCCATCGCCGCGGGCCTCGTGCGTGGCCTGAAGCAGGCGGGGTTCCAGGTGATGCTCGCCACCGACGGGTGGCTCGCGCTGGAGGCGTCCGAGCGCGAGCGGCCCGACCTGGTGGTCCTGGACCTGAATCTCCCCGGGAAGGACGGCTTCGAGCTGCTGGATGCGTGGAAGGGCCGGCTGCGCGTGCCTGTCATCGTGCTCACCGCGCGGCAGGAGCTGGAGGCCCGGCTGCGCTCGTTTGGCCTGGGGGCGGTGGACTATCTCGCCAAGCCCTTCTGGATGGAGGAGCTGGTCGCGCGCATCCGCGCCAGGCTCCTGCTCCGGGAGGAGCGCCCGCGCCGTGTGCTGCGTTGGGACGACGTGCGCCTGGACCTCGATGCGCGCGACGTGAGCCGAGAGGGCGCGGGCCCCGTGTCGCTGACCCGCCATGAGTTCGACGTGCTGGCGTACCTCGCGGAGCGCCCGGGGCGGGCCATGACGCGGGCCCAGATCGCCCAGCACGCCCTCTCTCCCAATGAGGAGCGCGATGACCGGACGGTGGACTCCCATGTCGCGCGCCTCCGGAAGAAGCTCGGGCCGGCGGGCGCGCGGATCCGGACGTCCTGGGGCATCGGCTACCAGTTCGACCCGCCAGAGGAGCCTTCGTGAGGCTGTACAACCGGCTGGCGCTGCGCACCCTCGTGGCCTCCTTGCTCCTGGGCCTCCTGGGGACGCTCGGGACCTCCTACCTGGCGACCTTCATGGGCGTGGATACCGCGTTGCTGCGGAGCACGCGCTTTGCCACCGCGCTCATCCTGTCCACCCATCGCGAGGAGTGTCAGGCGGCGCCGGGCTGGCGCTTTCAGGGTCCCGAGGGCATCGAGGTGGAGGCGTTCGATGCGGCCCGGGTCGGAGCGGGTGGCCCGGGCGGGCGCCCCGATCCGAAGCTCGTCGCCCGGGTGCTGGAGGGGGCGGAGGAGGCGACCCTCATCTATCTTCCGTTCCTCCATCCCGACTCGCGGTGGGGAGGCGCCTCGGTCAGAAGGCTCGCGCCGTCCGGGCCGTGCAGCCTGCTGGAGTTCCGCTGGCCCCCCATGCATGAGCGCGTGACGGTGGCGCGGTGGCTCCTGGGGCTCGCCCTGCTGTTCACGACCGTCGCGGCGGCGCTGTCCACCTTCGCCGTCGTCCAGCCGCTCCTCGCGCGGCTGCGTCGCCTGCACCGCGCCGCGCGGGCGCTCGGGGCTCCAGACTACCGGTCCGCCACGGATGGCCTGGGCGACGAGCTGGGCGAGGTGTCCCAGGCGCTCGACGCCACCCACGCGCGCGTCCAGCGGGACGCCGCGCGCATCGAGTCCCAGAAGCATGCGCTGGAGCGGCACCTGGCGGACGTCGCGCACGACCTGAAGACGCCCATCGCCTCGCTCCAGCTGTCGCTGGAGCTGGCCTCGGCGGAGCCCGCGCAAGGCAATCCCGAGCTGCTGAGACAGGGGCTCGAGGACACCGTCTACCTCACGTCGCTGGTGGACAACCTCCACCTCGCCTGCCAGATGGGCGAGGGCGTGGATCCGCTGGCGGAGGATGCTCGGGTGGAGCTGGGGCAGACCGTGGAGCGGGTCGTCCGCAGGCTCAGGCAGCTCGCGCGGAGGCGGCAGCTCACCGTGGAGTGCTCACGCCCCGACGAAGCGCTCTGGGCGCGCTGCAACCCCACGATGATGGAGCAGGCCATTGGCAACCTGCTGCACAATGCCATCACGTATGGGGAGGAGGGGGGCCACGTCGTGGCGGTGCTGGAGGTCGCCGGGCCGCGACGCTTCCGGCTCACCGTGCTGGATGACGGCCCGGGCCTTCCCCCCGAGGAGCTGGAGTGTCTGGGGGAGCGGGGCTTCCGCTCCCGCCAGTCGAGCCGCCGGGCCCCGCGGGGCAGCGGGCTGGGCGTCTCCATTGTTCGCGAGCTGTGCCGACGTGTCGGCTTCTCGTTGGAGTTCTCCAGCAACCTGCCGCGGGGCTTGAAGGTGGTCATCGAGGGCCCCCAGTCGTGACCAGGCGTCAGCGAGACTTGCGGATGCAGATCTTCTTCAGGGTCGCCGCGTAGGTGTCTTCCAGGGCCTTGTCGCTCTTCTTGTCACCGACCAGGACCGTGTACTTCAGCTCGTACTCCGCGTTCATCATGTTGAAGCGGACGCTGCCCGTGAACGTCTTTCCCCGCGGGTCCGAGGTGGAGTCGCCGGTGAGCATGTCCACGCTGTTGGCCCAGGCCCACTTGCCCGCGTCACAGCCGGGATGCCGGGAGAGGCTCTTGTTGGTGTCGCCGTAGGGCGTGTAGTCCACGTAGCAGCCGCCATTCCGGGGGCGGAAGTGGATCCGGCAGTCGAGCGTGATTCCGTGTCCCGTTCCCAGGGCGTTGTTGTTGCGGACGGCGGTGCAGTCCGTGGCGGCGTGCTCGCTCTCGGCCTTTATCTTCATGTACTTCTTCTCGAGGCTTGCCTGCCCCTTGGCGGGCAGGTCTTCGCAATCCGAGGCGAAGGCCGGGCTGACTGCGAGGCACATGGCCGCGGTGGCTACCAGGACGGATTTCATGATTTCGCGTTCCCCTCGGGTCGATTCCCCATGCATTCACGGCGCCCCCATGGGCGACCGCGTCGACCTGCCCCCACCATCGCGTCGAGATGTTGAGGAAGTGTGGAGATGCCGCTCGAGCCGCGGCGATTGAACCCTGGGGCGGCACAGGCGGGGCTGGCGCGTCCACGGGGCCCCCGGACTACGCTGGAGGGATGGCCCTTCCTCCCCATGAGTACGCCCGCGCGGCGCTGGATGCGGAGCTGCACGTGCAGGTCACGGTGGACCGCGTCGAGCTTCCCCCCGCCACCCCGGGCGAGGCGGTGGTGACGGGGCACATCGCCCGGGTGTTCCGCGGCTCGCCCGCGCTGTGCTCCACGCCTGTCTCCTTCACGGTCCCCGTCTGCCGTGAAGACGATGACATGGAGCCCGGTGGGACCATCTGGACGTTTCCCGAGCTGCTGGAGAAGGCGCCGGTGATGGAGGTCTTCCTCGATTCGCACGAGGGGGGCTTCCGCAACGCCTCCTATGACAACCACCTGCTCACGGCGCTGACGGACACCCCCGTGCGGGTCTACACCGAGGAGATGGCCCGGGAGCCCGTTCAGCGCCGCACGGGCGGGCGGTATGACCCGCGCGAGGAGCGACGCGAGCTCTTCCTCTACGGCGCGCTGAGCATCCTCGGCCTGGCGGTGTTCTGCTGGGCCCTGGTGCGGTGGTCGTCGTAGCCCATTGCCCGCTCAGCACCCGAAGCCGCCCACGGCCGCGTGCGGCTCGCTCACGCGGCTGGGGTTGATTCCCACGGACGCCGCGGCAGACCTGGGGGGGGCTCGGCGCGTTGATAGGCTTTCAGCGGATTCAGGGTGGAGTGGAAAGGTGAGGCGATGCGGTGCGGATTCGGAGGAGCGTTGGTGTCGTGCCTGCTCGCATGTGTGCTCGGGTGCTCGACGCCTCAGGAGAACCTCGTTCTGGCACGCGGAGACGGGGTCGCCGGCGAAGCGGCCGAGCGCATCGGCACCGAGGTGACGGCCCCCAGCGTGGCTGCGGGTGACGCGCGAGCTGTGCGAGGGACGGTGCTGGGGCCGCGGGGCGCCGTCGCGAATGCCGTGGTGATGGCGACGGCCGCCCAGCCACCGACGCCGCTGGAGATGATTCCCTGTCCATCCCGCGACGACTGGGAGGACACCGGGCTCCTCTCTCCCAACTGCCGGGCGGCGTTGTTCACGCTGGAGTCCTGGCGCTCGGAGCGGTTCGGGGAGGAAGCTGTCCTGGCGCGCGCCACCACGGACCGGGAGGGGCGCTTCACGCTGACGGGGATGGGGGCGGGGCGCTTCACGCTCTGGGTCGAGAGCCCCTCGGGCTCAGGCCTCCGGGAGGGCATCGCCGCCGGAACGCAGGACGTGGAAGTGCGGCTGGAGGAGCCGCGTCCGCCGCGGGGGCGGGTGCGCGACGACAGGGGACAGCTCGCCGGGGAGGTCCTGGTCACCGCCATCCACGCCACGCACCGCCGCTACTTCGAGGCCCGCACCGATGCGACGGGCCGGTTCGCGCTCCCGCCGCTTCCGCCTGGCGATTACGTCCTCCTCTTCCAGCGGGAGGGGCTGCTCTCCAGGTTCGAGGAGCTCCATGTCGCGGCCCATCCACCACTCGACGTGACGATGTCGCGCTCACGGACGCTGCCGGGGCGTGTGCTGCGGGGGACGAAGCCGGTGGCGGGGGCCCGGGTGTCACTCCATGGCCTGTTTCCCAGCAGGGAGACGGTGACGGACAGTGCCGGACGCTTCACCTTCGACGGCATGGCGCCGGGGCTCCATGTCCTCGCTGCCCAGCACCAGGGGCTGGACGCCCTCTCGGAGGTGGAAGTGGGAGAGGGCGAGGAGCCTCCGGCGGTCGAGCTCACCCTCGGGACCGGCGCGCGGCAGCGGGGCGGGGTCGTGGACTCCAGGGGGAAGCCCATTCCCGGTGCGACCGTGTACGCGCGGTACGGGGGACGCACGGAGTTCGAGTCCGCATGGCGTGCGAGACGGAAGACGAAGTCCGCCGCCGACGGCACGTATGAACTGGGCCCCCTGGTGCCTGGGCGCTACCAGTTCCAGGTCTTCGCCGAAGGCTTCCGGGATGAAGGGCTCATGTGGACCCAAGTGGACGGCAGGAAGCCCAAGACCTTCGTGCTGCGCGACGCCGCGGTGGTGCGGGGGGCCGTGGTGGATCCAGAGGGCCGACCGGTGGGCGGGGCTCACCTCGCCCTGTGGCCCAGGACGGATGACGGGGTCCCCTCGGCGCTGCGCCGTCTGGGGTCTCCAGGGTACCTGGGCCTGGAGTCGGGGGGCCTCACGACGTCCCGTCCAGATGGAACCTTCGTGCTCAACGCCACGGCGGCGGGGCCCTGGGTCCTGAGCGTCCAGCGGGAGGACTTCCAGGACGTCTTCGCGCCCGTGACGTCGCCGGGTTCGGACTTGCGCTTCACGCTCGGGGAGGGCGCGCGCGTGAGCGGTGAGGTGACAGACTCGGAGGGAGTCCCCGCCCGGGGTGCCAGCGTGCGGTTGTTGCCTGTCGATGACGCAACGGGCTCCCTGCCCGAGCTGGCCACGACGACGGATGCGCAGGGCTCCTTCACCTTGAGGGGACCTCCCCCAGGCAGGTACCGGCTCCAGGCGGAGCAATGGGCTTCCATCGGGAAGCGCTGCGTGGCGAGGGACTTGGAGGTTGCCGGTACGGAGGCGAGGCACGAATCCTTGCGGCTTGACCAGGGGCTGCGTGTCTCGGGACGGGTGGTGGACTCCACGGGGAGCCCGCTGGTGGGGACGGAGGTGAGCCTTCAGCACGCTGGCACGCCGCAGGGGCATGAAGGGACTGGCGTCGTGACATGTCCTTCGCACCCGTCCACCTCACGCGCCTGGGCTGGAGAGGATGGGCGCTTCGAGGTGCTCCATCTGGACTCCGGACCGCACGAGCTCACCGTGCATGCGCCGGGCTACACGTTGGATGCCCAGGCGAGCACCGGGATCGCGGCGTCCGAGCGCGCCAGGGCCGTTGTCGTGCAAGCGGGGAGCTCGGACGTGCACCTGGTGCTGCGCCATGCCCCCGGCATCCGAGGGCGGCTCGTCCGCGAAGATGGCTCGCCCATCACACGCTTCATGCTGGGGGAGGCGGTGGTCGAGGACTTCGAGGGGGCGTTCTATCTCTCCACGGAGGACGCGCCGCCGACCTCCTCGCTGGTGTTCAAGGCGCCTGGGCTCGCGACGGTGTCACGCGAGGTGACAGCGCGCAGGGGAGAAGACGTGGACCTGGGCGCGGTGGTGGTGGCCCGGGGCCGGGAGGTGAAGGGGCGGGTGACGAACGCCGTGACGGGGGCCGCCGTTGCTGGCGCGCTGGTGCACCTGGATGGAGTTCCCGAGGACGCGCAAGGGTGGACGGAGCGGGTGGACGTGTCAGATGCCGAGGGTGGGGTGCGCACGGCGGTGGATGGCACCTTCACCCTCCCGCAGGTGGGGGCGCTCCCCGCGACGCTGCTTGTGACCCATCCCCGATTCGTGCAGGCGCGCGTGCCCCTTTTCGGGCAGGGCGTCTCCGTGCGGCTCGAGCCCGGGGCCACGGTGCGGGGCACGGTTCGTGACGTGCGTACCCGCCTGCTCCGGATCGTCCTGTCCCGCCAGGGGGAACCCTTCGCGGCTGACATCCGCCTGGAGGGAGAGCACTTCTCACGCTCGGACCTCCCCGCGGGCACCTACGAAGTCTTCGTCGACGTCTCGAGTGACAGGGCGCCCCCGTTCGAAATCAAGCCACAGACCGTCACGCTCGCGCCGGGAGGGACCGCGACGTTGAGCTTCGTGAACATGAAGCGGGTGACGCTGCGCCTTCGTGCTCCCACCAACCTGGGGCATCTCAAGACAGCGCTGGTTGCTGGGAGCGTGCTCATGCCGGGAAGTGAAGCCGAACGGCAGCGCATCCTCATGGCTGGCGAACCCACCTTCGATGGGGATGAGCGCACCTGGGTCTTCCAGTCCCTGCTGGAGCGCGGGACCTATACCTTCTTCGTCTTCGACCCGAGGGGCGGGGTCGTCCGGACGTTGCGTCAGGAGGTGACGTTGCCGGAGCGGGGCGAGGTTGCCCGCACCCTGGAGATGAAGTGGGTGGACGTGCCAGCGGGTGGGGCGAACGAAGGTGCGCAGTGAGCCTGGAGTTGCTCGTCGCAGGAGAGGATGGGGGGACCTGTCATTGACACGTCAGTGACGCCCCATGACGCGTCATGCACGCCCCGCGGCTACGACTCGGCCTCCCGTGCGACGCGCTCGCCGGGGCGTGGAGACGACTGGCCTTGGTGTTGCAATGACGAGCGCCACGGGCCCGTGTGCCAGCCGGGTCCGCCAGCCCGCGGGCGGTGGCCCTGGCGTCCACTCCCCATCGAGAGGAGCGTCATCGTCGAATGCTAAATCAAACTCCGGAATATCAATCCTGTATCCAGAGCTCAGAGAAGGTCTCCTGGCGGCTTGATGAGCTGTTGCCCAAGGACACGGTCCTGGACTTCAGCCACCGGTTCCTTTCGGATGAGCTGACGGGCACGGAAGCCATTCCCTTCCTGAACGCCGAGGAGCGGCTGATGCTGAATCACATCCGCTCCAACAGCTATGCGCACCTGTTCCTGTTCCTGGAGGAGTACGCGGTGGCGCTGGCCGCACAGCGCGCCAGCCTGGAGCTGCACGGGAACGCGACGCACATGCGCGCGCTCCTGCGCTTCACGGAGGAGGAGCTGAAGCACCAGCAGCTCTTTGCGCGCTTCACCGGCGCGTTCGCGCGGGGGTTCAAGGTCGTCCCCGCCCTGCTCGACAACCACGTCGAGGTGGCGCGCGCCATCATGACGAAGTCGAACCTGGGGGTGCTCATCTTCAACCTGCATTTGGAGCTGATGACGCAGCAGCACTATCTGGAGACGGTCCGCGGAAACAAGACCGAGACGCTGGATCCGCTGTTCTGCAACCTGCTCAAGCACCACTGGCTCGAAGAGGCGCAGCACACCCGGCTGGACTTCCTGGAGGCGCAGAAGATCCTCGCCCGGGAACCTGACGCGCTGGAAGCGGCCCTCACGGAGTACGCCGAGCTGCTCCAGGCGCTTCGGGGGACGCTGAACGCCCAGCTCGCGCTCGACCTCCAGACGCTGGAGAGGGCGGTGGGGCGCACGTTCACCCCGGAGGAAAGCAAGCACCTGGCCGAGTCCCAGGAGCGTTCGTATGTCCGGGGCTTCATCGGGATGGGGATGAAGGCGCCCCTCTTCCTCTCGCGCCTGCGCGCGCTCTCCCCCATCGCCGAGCAGCGCATCCTGGAGCTGGCTCCGACGTACTACTGCGATTGAGGCGGGCTTCGCGACCGCCGCCCCGCCGTAGCGCTCCGGAAGGGCCACCCCTTCTCCGAGGTGGGGCTCGCCTGGCGTGGCGCGGGCCTACCACTGTCTTGGACGGCGGTGGCTGGCCTATGTCGGGTCTGAAGAAGCTCAGCCACGGCGTGCCATTCGCACGCGCCCCACGCGCCGCCTCGATGCCCGGGCGCTCCGTGTTGGTGATACCTGGTGGGGAGCCCGCAAGAGGAACGAGCGCCACCAGGAGGTCCAGGTGGCGCTCGTAGGACGGCAAGGCTCTGCCGCCTTCACGATGACAGCGCAGCTCAGTACATCTTCAGGTCGTACTTCGGAGTGGGCGTCCAATCGCTCCCCGCGGGCATGCCGCGCAGGTCGGTCACCTTGACCGCGTAGACGTTGTTCGCCTGGGCGTTGGCCGTGGCCCGATACACGTTGCACAGCGGGTTGGGGCCGCTGCAGAGATAGCTCTGGGTGCTGCCAAGCAGCGCTCCCACCGTGCGGGTGGCGTAGTTGTACGCGTAGATGTCGATCCGCATCTTCGGGCCATTGCGCAGGTTGTAGGTCTCCACGGTCAGCAGCTGGGTGGCCGGGACGAATACGATGACCCAGTCGATGTCGCCCTGGCGGTGGAACGAGTGGTTGAGCTGGGGCGAGCCGGGGTAGGACGAGGCGGTGAGGTGGGTGTTGTCGCTCTCGTAAGCGTCCGCTGGAGCCAGCAGGCAGTTGGCGGGGGGGCTGAACCCGTCGTTGACGCAGACGTTGCCCACGCAGTTACAGCCGGAGCTACAGTCCGCTCCGGTGCTGCACTCGCGCACGGGCGCCTGGTTGCAGTGCTCCTGCGACACCGGGGGGCCGAGGTCATCCGGCACACAGTAGCCCGCCGCGCACTGGCACGCGGTCGTGCACCCCAGACCGTTCACGCATGTGCGCGTCGCGATTCCGGCCTCCTGGGACATCAACTCGGTGGGGGCCAGCGCTTCGTCCTGCGTCACGTTCCCGCAGCCAATGGTGACCAGCAGCAGCGAGAGCGCACTCCAATGCATCTTCATGGCTGTGCATCCTTCAGGTGGGCTCCGCGGATGCGCCGGATTGCGCAAGCGGAAAGCCTGTCTTCACCCGCAGCGAATAGTGCATGGCCAAGGTGGGTCCAGCAAATGGCATTGCCGGCATTGGGGGGGATTCTCGCGTTCTTGGAGGCTGGCTTTGTTGTGATTGGATTTCTCTGCCTCTACGGATGGCCAACGCCAATCCAACACGCTGCGCGCGCGGAGCGCTCATCGTCATGACGCCTGCTTCGACCCGGTCTTGACGCTGTTGGATGGCGGCGACTGAAGGACGGGCTCTGCCTCCAGCTCATGCAATGAGACCAGCCGCTCCAGGAGCGGGCCGCCATGCTTGAGGCGTGCGATCCGCTGGGCCGGGTAGATGCCGCGATGCCCGGTGAGGAGGTACGCCACCACGGTGACGATGACGACATGAGGCAGGACGCTCGCCCCCAGCAGCTCCACGGCCATGATGGAGAGCGCCAGCGGCGTGTTGGCCGCGGCTCCGAAGGTCGCCGCCAGCCCCACGCCCGCGGCGAGGCCCAACGGGAGGCCAAGCTGCTGACCGAGGACATTCCCGAGGGCCGCGCCGACGAAGAACAGGGGCGTGACCTCTCCGCCGAGGAAGCCCGCGCCGAGCGTGATGGCGGTGAAGAGCAGCTTCAACGCGAATGCCGAGCTGGGGAGGGACGGATCGACGAAGGCCCTCTCGATGGTGGGAACCCCCAGGCCCAGGTAGTCGGTCGTCCCCACCAGCTTCCAGAGTGCGACGACCGCGACGCCCCCCAGGGCCATGCGCAGCGGCAAGGCGGGGACGGCCTTCTCCAGCGACTTCTTGATGAAGTGGACCAGCTCCACGAACACCACGGCGACCACCGCCACGGCCGCGCCGAAGACCAGCCACTTGCCGAGCAACTCGGGGGTCAGCGCCAGGGGAGTGGGGAGGGGGTACGCGGTGTGGTGGATTCCGAGGGAGCGCGTCACCAGGTCGCCCACCACCGAGGCCACGAGGGCAGGGACCAACGCCTCGTAGCTGATGCGCCCGACGCAGACCACCTCGAGCCCGAAGAGGGCGCCCGCGATGGGCGTCCCGAACACGGAGCCGAAGCCCCCGGCCACGCCCGCGGCGAGCAGCTCCCGCCGCGTCTCCGGCGAGACGCGGAAGCGATGGGCGACGGCATCCGCGAGGCTCGCGCCCATCTGCACCGCGGTGCCTTCGCGGCCGGCGCTGCCTCCAAAGAGATGCGTGAGGACCGTGCCGATGAGCACCATGGGGGCCATCCGGAGGGGAAGCTGCTTGTCCCCCTGGTGCGCGGTGTCGATGACGAGGTTGTTGCCACCCCGGATGGGGGTGCCCCACCGCGCATAGACGGCGCCGATGAGGAGGCCCGCCAGGGGCAGGGTGTAGACGAGGGCCTCGTGGCTCGAGCGGTACCGCGTGGCCTCCTCGAGCAGGTAGAGGAACGCCGCGGAGGCCACGCCACAGATGACGCCCACCACCGTGCCGAGGACGAGCCACTGCATGATGCTTCGAGCACCCTTTTCCAGGGTCATCGCGCGGCTCCGCGGCCAGCGAGGAAGGGTGGGGGTCGGAGAGTCGGGGAAGAATCCACGTGCGCGCGCCTCCAAGTGTTCCGGCGCGGGCATGGGGATGAGGACTCAAACGACACCCACGGCCGATACCGGCTTGCCGTAGGAGTCATTGGCCACCTTCGAGGGTGGCAGGTCTCGGCGGACTCCACCGCCATCCCTGTGGCCGGGAGCTTTAATGGCTCCAGGCGGTGCGGTCAATCAGGAGGAAGGGAGACGGCGATGATTCCGAGGCCCCTCGCCAGTCAGGCGTGAGTGCGGCCCCTCGGGAGCGTGGAGGTCCCTCGGTGGTTCGCGCCGCACCGCGTGTGCAGTCTGATTCAAGGATGCTCAGGAAGGCGTTGACCTCATGAGGGGTGGTGGAGTCCGCCAGAAACCGCCGTCCACAGCCGACGGCCAATGACTCCTACGGACAGCCTGCGGTGCTGGCGGAGCTGGCGGTGCGCGAAGCACGGCCGCCTGGCTGCTCCGTTGAGGAGACAAGGGCATGGTTCGCTTACTGCTCATCTGCCTGGGGGGCGCCTTGGGAACGGGCGCGCGCTACCTCATCACCGGCTGGGTGCCGAAGCTCCTGGGGCCGTCGTTTCCCTACGGCACACTCACGGTCAACGTCGTGGGCTCGTTCCTGATGGCCCTCATCATGGCGCTCGCGCTGGCGACCAATGCCATCCCACCCACCGTCCGCCTCTTCCTGACGACGGGCGTCATTGGCGGTTTCACGACGTACTCCGCCTTCTCGTACGAGTCGCTGGCGCTCCTCCAGGAGCGGGCCTGGCTGGCCTTCGCTCTCGACGTGGGGGGCACGGTGGTGGGCTGCCTGCTGGCGGGCGCGCTGGGCTTCGTGGTCGCGAGGGTGCTGATGGGCAGCTAGGCGCAATGCCGGTCAGATAAGTGGTCCTTGCGAGGACCTACCGGAATGGTTGAGGGTGTGGCGATCTCAAACTTGGAGATCGCCGCATGGGGCTTTCCCAGGCCATCCAGGGGGCAGCCATGGTGGCCC